>CAYYUU010000607.1:0-5341 GCA_964474955.1 uncultured Alcaligenaceae bacterium
GGCGAGACGAACGCAACATACTTGAACGACTTGATTAAAACGGTCGGCTTTGACGGGCTTTGGCAAGTACGCGTCGGCTTCGATTTCAACCCCATCGACTCGCGAAAGGGCGGGGTTTTGCTGGGCCAGAACAATCGTTGGGATGTGATTGGTTTTCTGATTCAACTTGAGAATGTGCCAAAGCGGTTGTCCGCACCACCAAGCGTCTTGTTCGTCGACGACAAGCAACTCTGGCGGGGCAATTGCGAAGCGATCCACCCGCAACGTTCGCGAATCCAACAATTTTACCCTCCAACCCGCGTTGGAAAGCGTGTTGACCAATTCGCCGCGAGCTACTTTCGACCGAACAAAGATGGAAGCCTGACGAGACATTAGCGTTACCATAATTGTGTGAAAACGTGGCTGTAAAGTAGCACGCGGAAGAGTTTAGAACCAGGGCAAACATTCGCGAAGGGGTGGCGAGAAAAAGTAGTGGGCACACTCGGAACGGGAAAGAAATGAGTGTCCGGTTTCTTGAGGTGATTTTTCAAAGTCCCTCTCCCCGCATGCGGGAGAGGGACTTTGAAAAACCGGACAATTATAGATTTCGCGTTCCCATTGTGCCGTGACCAAACAGAGCGAACGGCACACTCAGTGTGCCTACTACTTTTTCCAAGCCCCATCCACTTGTGCTTTCCATATCTGTCCATCCGTGTTTATGGACCCCACAGCGAATGATTCAAATTGGGGTGCGTGACGCCCCAAACAGACGTGACGGGAAAATCAATCCATACTTCGCGAGGCTTACGCCTCTGATGTCTTCTTCGCAATTCGCGACACTTCCTTGGGAATCTCTCCGGAATAACTCGCCCAGAGAACATCGATCGGATGAGCCACCCAAAGATTCGGTTTGTCTTCGCGGAGGTACCGCCCAATCTGGAGCAGACAACCAACGTTCGCCGCAAACACTGCATCGGCGTCTGTGGCCGTTATGCGTTCGGCCTTCCGCCGTCCGAGTTTGTCCGCCATTTCCGGTTGTGTCAAGTTGTAGCTTCCAGCGGCACCACAGCACAATTCCGTTTCGTCGAGCGGGACGAGTTCCATTTCCGGGATCAAGCCAAGGAGTTGTCGCGGTTCTTTGCGAATTTGTTGGCCGTGACAGAGGTGGCACGCATCGTGGTACGTCGCTTTGATTGGGATTGGATGCTCGGGTTGGACCGGCCCAAGTTCCATCAAAAATTCCGAAACGTCGCGTACCTTTTTCGCGAGAGCCTCTCCTGTCTTTGCGTCGGGCGTGTTGTGCAGAAGATGATTATATTCCTTGAGCATTGCTCCACACCCTGCGGCGTTCACGATGATGGCGTCGACTTCTTGAAGTTTTTCGAGCCCGTCGCCCGCAAACGTCTGGCAGTTCTTACGGGCAAACTCAATCGCCGGTTCTTCGCGTGCCGAGTGATGATGCAACGCACCACAACAAACTTGCGAACGAGGTATCCAAACTTCGCAGCCGTTTTTCTGAAGGATTTTCGCCGTGGCAACTGTCGTCTGTGGATAAAAGGCATCCCCAGCACAACCGGTGAAGAGAGCGACGCGAGCTCGCTTTTCTCCCTCGGGTGGAAGAGTTTCCGGGAGGCTCCCATAATGACCTTTCAGACGCGGCAACATCTCGTGAAGTTGGCGGAAGAACTTTGGCATCAACCACGTCAAACCGGTCTTGCGGATGAGCCAATCGATCCCGAGCCACTGCATCCATTTCGCCGGAAGCAAAGCCATCCGCGTCCGCCACGCATACGGCGTGATCCCAAACAACAACAATCGCTTCAACCAACCGATCTTCGTTTGAGTCTGGCCCGTCTTGGCCATGTGCGTTCGGAATGGCTCTATAAGACGGCCGTATTGCACGCCCGAAGGACACGCCGATTCGCAAGCACGACAATCGAGACACAACTCCAAATGGTGTTGGACTTCGGGAGTCAGATCGATGCGTCCGTCGGTCACCGAACGCATCAAGTAGATCCGACCTCGCGGGCTATCGTTCTCGTCGCCCAATTCGACGTACGTGGGACAAGCCGCCGTGCAAAGCCCGCAGTGGACACAATCCAGATATAACTCATATGGAATGCCTGCATCGTGTTGCGGTCCTGGAATGGTCGGGAGAGGCGTCCGGACTTCTTCAGTCGTGGCCGACATGGCTCAGGTTCTCCGTATTTATATGGTCGCTGCGAGCGATTGCGTTTGGATTGTTTTCTTTGAGTGTCGTCTTTCGCTCCCCGAAAGGACGCCTGTTTTGTTATGGAGTGCGGCAGCGTAGCTGCCGCTTTGGTATTCTCGGATTCCTCGCTCACGCTTCGGGTTGGTATTTCTGGCTTTGTCTCTTGTCTCTTGTCTCACAGTTCGTTCAAATACCGTCCCGGATTAAACACATTCCGCGGATCCATCTGTTCCTTGATCCGCTTCATTAGTTTAGTGTCGCCTCGCGACGAACCCCAAACGTTGAGCCGAGATTTCCATTCCGTGGGGCAATTCCAAACGACAACACCGCCGCCATCGGCAGAAGCCGTCTGACGGAGTTGCTCAAGGACGGTGATCACTCGTTCGAGATCAGTTTCGTCTGAATGCCACGTGACAATTCCGTTCCCGGCATGGGCCTGGATGAACGCGCTTGCGAACACCTGTCTCACTTCCTTACAAAACGAAGCACAACGACTTGGCAGAACATTCGCTTTGCATGCGAATGACCGGTCGCTCGTTCCCGGCAATTCCGTCAACGCATTCCAAAGGGCACAATCGGCCGTCGCAACTCTCGCTTCGAGGTTGTGTCGACAGTCGACTTCTTTCATCAGTTGTTGGACTTGCCAGTTCACTGCGTCGGCGTTGCTCTCAAAACCCACGACGACCAACCACGACGAATCGGGTAACTCGCAGTCGTGCATTTCATTCACCCACCTGGCCGTCTCGCCGTTCACGACCTCGATGCAGGTAGGACGAGTCCGGCTCTCGTGAACGAGCGATAATACCGTCGCAAGATCGTCTTCGCGACAAGCGAGGGTAACGAGGGCCGTCAATTCGGGGACCGGCAACACCTTCAACGTTACCTGCGTGATGATCCCGAGCGTCCCGAGCGATCCGACGAGCAACTTGCACATGTCGTAACCAGCAACATTCTTGACGACTCGCCCGCCACCTTTGAACTCTCGCCCTTCGTCGTTGATGGCACTAATCCCGATAACGTAATCCCGCAACGTCCCGAGACCATACCGTCGAAGCCCGCTCGTATTCGTTGCGATCATTCCGCCGATTGTCGCCCCTTCTTTCTGGGGAGCATCTACGGGCAACCGCAATTTCTCTTCCGTCAACGCCTGTTGCAACGCCGACAAACGAAGCCCGGCTTGCACGGTGATTGTCATGTCCCGAGCTGGGAAATCGACGACTTGGTTGAGAGACGTTAACGAAATGGCCACGCCCGGTTTCGTCGGAGGACGCCCGAATCCCAAAGAAGTTCCGCCGCCAACGGGATAGACCGCTTCGGATTGCGACTTGGCATGCTGAACGAGCGACGCGACGTCCGCAACCGACGTCGGATTGTGGAGAGGAACAGACAAGCCTTCAATAATGCAGGTGGATTGCTCCAAGGTCGAACCAACCGTTGCTGGGTGAGTGACAATATCCGCGGGCCGTGGCCCTTGTAGGTATAATAGGGATTCCGCGAAGCACAGCACGCCACGGATAATTTTTTGGAAGAGGGAGTATTCGTTGGCTGGGCCAACATCGTAGCCTGGCCATTCTGGTCAAAGTCTGTTTGAGAAATCACATCGGCGCTCTCCGCCCCGCCTTACTCGGCTCGATACACGCTCCTGCCGTCGGCAACATCTTCGCTGGACTACAACGATCTTCCGGATTGAACGCCGCCCGCAACCGAAGCATCGTTGCCAAATCTTCTGGCGTGAATAGCTTCGGCATAAAGTTAATCTTTTCGACACCGATTCCGTGTTCGCCCGTCACGCTACCGCCGCACCGAATGCACTCGTCGAGAATCTCGTGGCTCGCGTCGAGCACACGTTTCACTTGGTCGGGGTCTCGCTCGTCGAACAAAAGAATCGGATGAATGTTGCCGTCGCCCGCATGGAAAACGTTCGCGATCCGGATATCGTATTTGGT
Organism: uncultured Alcaligenaceae bacterium; assembly: GCA_964474955.1. Lineage (GTDB taxonomy): Bacteria > Planctomycetota > Planctomycetia > Gemmatales > Gemmataceae > CAYRFQ01. The sequence continues at coordinate 4,138 of CAYYUU010000607.1, forward strand.
TCCGATGCGTTGAATTTCGCGGAGAATGTGCGGGAGTTTGGTGCGTGGCACCACTCCATCCTGGGTGCAGTAACTTGGAGCAAGACGGCCGATCGCGCCAAAGGCTTGTTTGCGAGACTTCCAGAGGAGTTGGCGTTCTTCCGTCGAGTTCGCGAGTTGGACTTCGCGGGCATTGTTTTTCTTGGCGATTTCCGAGATGCGTTGGGCGTCGGTTTCGAGGCCGGCTTCAAGGCCATCGACTTCCATAATCAGCACAGCTCCCGCGTCTAGCGGAAAGCCGAAGCGGAAGGCTTCTTCGACGGCCTTCAAGATCAGGCCATCGAGCATCTCGAGTGCTGCCGGGATGATTCCCGCACCGATGATGTCGCTGATCGTGTTGGTGGCATCGTCGACCGATTCGAAGACGCCCAACAAAGTCCGATACGCTTCCGGATTTCGTGTGATCCGAACCCAGACTTTACTCGCGATTCCAAACGTTCCCTCGGACCCCACAATCACGCCGGTCAAGTCAAAGCCCGGTTGGTCTTCGACCGGTCCGCCCGTTTGGATGACTTCGCCATCGGGCAGCACAAATTCCAACCCAATGACGTGGTTGACCGTGACGCCATACTTCAATGTGTGTGGACCGCCCGAGTTCGTGGCAACGTTTCCGCCAATCGTGCAAGCTCCCTGACTCGAAGGATCAGGAGCATAATGATATCCGAGCGGTGCGAGGTGTTTCGTAAGCCAAACGTTGACGACGCCAGGTTCGACCACGGCATATCGATCACGCGTGTTGACCTCAAGAATCTTCTTCATCCGCGTGAGGGCGATCATCACGCCGCCACCAACCGGCAAACATCCACCGGCCAAGCTCGTGCCCGCTCCGCGCGGTAAGAAAGGGACGGCTGCTTCGTTGCACGCATTCACGACTTGGACGATTTGTTCGGTCGTCGTCGGAAAGACCACGACGTCGGGAGTGTTCTTTTCAATCGTGTATCCGTCGCACTCGTAGACGACCAATTCACTCTTGTTGCTTAGGACCGAGTCCTTGCCGACGATAGTTTGAAGTTGGGATGTGAACGATGTTGTTGTGGTCATGTTGAAAAGTGACTATTGTTCGGGGCTGGCAGCTTGTAGTTATTTTGGAGTGGAGGTGTGGTTTCGGCGTTTTCTACCAACCCGAAGCGCCAGCGAGGACTAGAGCGCAGCGGGAAAATGGCTT
>CAYYUU010000608.1:0-5314 GCA_964474955.1 uncultured Alcaligenaceae bacterium
ACCGCCTTTGTCCAACGGTTCCCAACGTTTGGCCCCTTTGGAGAAATCTTCGTCGATCAGCACCGGAAGTTTGAACGGATCGGCGAATGTAGGCGTCGGTGCTGACACACCCACGACACCGACCAGAGACAGAAACGCAATCGTTTGAGCAAGTCGCATGTTGATTGTTCCTCGAAGAATGAGTATGGAGGTTTCCGTTCCGATCTAACCAAAAAAAGCGACGCCTCGCCACGACGTGTTCGTTTTTTTTCGTCGTTTGGTAGACTGAAGTCAGCCAAGACGGTTGGGAACGATGTTGGCCACGTCCAGTTGAGGTCGGACCATGACGGAACACGAATGGGCAGTCTGTTCGGCACCGAAAGAGATGTTGGACCACGTCTTTGCGAGTTGGAAGCCGTCGGCTCGGGAACTACGGTTGTTGGCTTGCGGGTTCTGTCGCGGAGGAGTTTGGCCGCATCTCGATGACGTCGGAAAGGATTTGGTCGAACTGGCCGAGGGATATGCCGACGGATTGCCGAGGAAAGAGGAACTCCAAGAAGCCGTCTCCAGCGCTCCCTGGACGGGAGGACTCCCCACGGTCACGGCGGCTTGGTCGGCGGTCGCCGACATTCGTGGCGGAGTGCAGCGTGTATTGGACTTGGGACTCCAGGTCGCGGCCGGAACGCCCCACCAAATTTATGTCCCCGAACTGGCCCGAAGCGAAATCGAGTTCCAGTGTTCGGTCCTTCGCGACGTCTTTCTTCCTCCCTTTCCAAAACTCCCTCAGGCCGACGCATTCTTGCGATGGAACGGAGGCACCCTCTCTCGACTGGCACATTCGATCTACACCCAAAGGCGGTTCGATCTCATGCCAATTGTGGCCGACGGGTTGGAAGAGGCAGGTTGCGAGGACGAACGAGTTCTTGCCCATTGCCGCGAAACCAGGATTCACTTTCGCGGATGTTGGGTGATCGATTGGTTGCTGGGACGTCGGTGGCACGTCCCCGAGGGAAGCGAGGGGCGTGGTTCCCGGTGAGATCCGCGCCCCTCCCAAGAAAAACAATACTGTCTCGAGGACGTGCCACCGAAAGGCGACTCGGAACCCAAACACTTCCTTACAGCATATTCAACGGATCAACGTCCACCGTCGATTCGACGCCGGTGGGAATTCGCGTCGCAGGCAAGACCTTTCGCAACAACTGATGGAGCAATCCGGGACTGACCGATTGCAACTGCATGTGATATCGATAATACCCCTTGAGCCGAAAGACGGGTGTCTCGGCGGGACCAAGAAGGCGAAGGTCATTCGGTTGGTTGTTCAGCGGCTTGAGTTCTTTGATGGCCTTTTCGAGCGACTTGGAAAGTTCCTCCGCAAACTGCTCGGCGAGTTCCTGTTTGTGGCTGCGGATGATGAGGCGGACCAATCGTTGGTACGGCGGATACAAATGTTCGCGGCGATGATTCAATTCTAACTCGGCGAACTTCAAGTAATCGTGATGAGCCGCCAGCGTAATCGCTGGGTGTTCCGGGTTATACGTTTGAATGAGTACGCGACCCGGACGAGTCCCGCGGCCGGCGCGACCGGCGACTTGCGAGAGGATTTGGAACGTCCGTTCGGCGGCGCGGAAGTCCGGCATGTGCAAGCCGATGTCGGCGTTGATGACGCCCACGAGCGTCACGTTCGGAAAGTCCAGGCCCTTGGCGATCATCTGTGTCCCTAGGAGAATTTGGACTTCGCCCGAACGGAACGACTTGAGCATTTGGGCGTGGCTGCCGGGCTTTCGCATCGTGTCGCTGTCCATCCGCTTGACGACGTAACCCGAGAATTTTTTCTGGATTTCGGACTCGAGTTTTTCCGTCCCCAAGCCCTGATACCGCAAGTGAACGCGAGCGCAAGCCGGACACATCTGCGGCGGTTCTTGAAAGTAGCCGCAATAATGACATAGGTTGACGTCACGTTGTTGATGATGCGTCATGGCGAGGTCGCAAAAACGACAGGTGTCCACATAGCCACACGCGAGACAATGCACGTGGGTCGAAAAGCCGCGGCGGTTGAGCAAGAGGATGACCTGTCCGCCTTCCTTGAGGGTGTCGTTCATGGCGTTTTCGAGTCCCGGACTGAGCGACTGAAAAGGGCCGCCGCGGGGCATGTCGTGCCGCATGTCGATGATCGAAACGGTCGGCAACGGACGATCCATCACGCGGCCCGGGAGCGTCAACAATTTGTATTGTCCTCGCTGCGCGTTCGCCCAACTTTCGAGCGACGGCGTCGCCGACCCAAGGACGATCGGGATGTTCTCCAACCTGGCTCGCATCACGGCCACGTCCCGGGCATGATAGCGTGGGGTGGATTCTTGCTTGAAGCTGTTCTCGTGTTCCTCGTCGATGACGATGAGGCCGAGCTTCGTCGTCGGAGCAAATATGGCACTCCGGGCGCCCACAATGACCTGGACTTGTCCCTGGTGGATGCGTCGCCACTGACTCCCACGTTCGGCATCGCGAAGATGGCTGTGTAAGACGGCGATGTCGCCACAACGACCTTGGAAGCGCTGGATCGTTTGCGGCGTCAAACTGATCTCGGGGACGAGAACGATTGCCTGTTTTCCCTGCGCGACGACGTCTTCGATGGCCCGCAAATAAATCTCGGTCTTGCCGCTTCCGGTCACTCCGTAAAGCAAAAACGGTTGGAAGCCATGTGTGTTGACGGCCTCGTGGAGTTTCGCCGAGACGGGCGCTTGGGCGTCGTTGAGCTGGAGTTTGCGACCGTTCGAAGGAGACTTGGGATCGATGACATCGTTCAACGTTGTCGCGTGGTCGGTCGCGACCAACTCTTGGGACTTCCGCACGAGCCCCTTGTTGACGAGCATTTCGACGACCGAAGCGCCGCACCCCGAAAGCCGGGCGAGGCGCCGCAATTCGATTTGCGAATTCATTTTTTGGAGGACCTCCCAAGCCGTCGCTTGCTTGGGCGTGAGCTTCGGCATTGGCGAGGGAAGTTGGTCCTCCGGAACGGCCTGGACGACGAGTTGATTTCGTAGACCAGCATTGGACTTGGCGCCGGCAGGAATGACGCTGTTGAGAACTTGGCCCCATCCACAGAGGTAATAGTCGGCCATCCAACGAGTGAGCCGAAGCATGTTTTCGGTGAAGAGCGAATCGTCATCGAGGACGCGGGCCAGATCTTTCACGGTGCGGTCCGGAGGTTGTTTCGTCACGCCGACGCAGAAACCGACGGTCGCCCGGTCGCCCTTCCCGAAGGGGACTTCGACGCGTTTGCCAATCGCGATATGCTCTTCGAGACCGTCGGGAACGCGATACGTGTAAGCCTGATCCAGGGGTCGATCGAACACCACCTCCGCAAACAGCCCTTCCGTCGGCACAGTCGGCTCGGTGGAGCTTGCGAACAATTCGAGTTGTGTGTTCTGTGTCGTTGTCATAGTCTTCCAAGAATCTGAGTTGTCCTCAGGTTGCCCAGACGGGCGGAGCTAAGGAGAGGGAATTGGCGCTATATACTATATAATCATACACTACCATTCCGGCCTGGCGGATACGATGTCGGTTGCTCCAACGAGGTGCTTTGGCGATGACTCAACGAGGTGTTCCGAATCATGGTTTTGTGCGTGTCGCAGTGGCAACACCGGTCGTACGCGTCGCCGATTGTACGCATAACGTCGCCGACATCTTGGCCCTGATGGCCAAGGCCCAACGAGTCGGCGTTTCGGTCCTTGTGTTCCCCGAATTGGCGATCACGGGCTACACGTGCGGCGACCTTTTTTTCCAACGAACACTCCAACGAGGAGCCCTCGAGGGACTCACGGACATTGTTCGCGAAGGGGCTGAAGCATTCGACGGCGTCGCGATCGTCGGCCTTCCGTTGGTCGTCGGTGACCTGCTGTTTAACTGTGCTGCCGTATTCAAGCAAGGGGAGATTCTGGGCGTTGTCCCGAAATCGTACCTGCCGACGTACAAAGAGTTTTACGAATGGCGTTGGTTCGCGCCGGCGGCGTCAGCCCAAACCGTAAGTGTCGAGTTGGCGGGCCAAGACGTGCCGTTCGGAACTCACTTGCTCTTCGAAGCGGAGGACGTCCCCGGACTCGTGATCGGTGTAGAGATTTGCGAAGACCTCAGGGTACCGAAAAATACGAGTAGTCATCAATCCCAGCACGGCGCGACTATCTTGACGAATCCGACGGCCAGCAACGAGATGATTGGCAAAACGGGCTATCGTCGAGCCCTCGTTCGAAATCAGTCGGGGCGATGTATCGCGGCGTACATGTATGCGTCGTGCGGCGTCCACGAATCGACGACCGATGTCGTTTTCGGTGGGCATTCGATGATCGCCGAGAACGCGAGTATGTTGGCCGAATCCGAACGGTTTTTGCGAGAGCCGAACTTGATCACGGCGGACGTGGACATCGAGAAACTCCGCACCGAACGGATGATCCTCAATTCGTTTGGGGATGGCCACCTTGCCCAGCCATCCGACTTGGAATTCGTCAAGGTCCCATTCACGCTCGCGCCGTCGACGATTGATCGACTCCGACGAGATGTAACTGCACATCCGTTTGTTCCCTCGGGCGAGTCGCAACTTGCCGAGCGGTGCGAAGAAATTTTCCAAACGCAGTGTGCGGGGCTCGGTCGTCGCCTCGAACAACTCGGGAAGCCGGACGTGACGATCGGAGTCTCGGGTGGACTCGATTCGACGTTGGCGTTGGTCGTGGCGTGTAAAACCTTCGATCTTCTTGGCGCTCCTCGAAAGAAGATCAAGGGGTTCACGATGCCGGGTTTCGGAACGAGCGAGAAGACGTACAAAAACTCGTTAGCCGTGATGCGTGGTCTGGGAGTTTCGATCTCGGAAGTGGACATTCGGTTTCTGTGTTTGGAACAAATGCGGGCGTTGCGACACAAACCATTCGGAATCGACATCGAAGGCGCGTCGGTAGAAAAATTCATGGAATTGCTTCAGGAGGTCCCGAACGAAGAGCGGCACGATCTCGTCTTCGAAAACGTTCAGGCGAGGATGCGAATGAGCATATTGATGAACGCCGGTTTCGTCGTCGGAACGGGAGACCTCTCCGAGTTGGCCCTCGGCTGGACTACCTACAACGCCGACCACATGAGCATGTACAACCCGAACGTCAGCATCCCCAAGACGCTCGTGAAGTTCCTGGTGAAGTGGGTCGGCGAGAACGAATTTGATGGCGAGACACGCGAGGTTCTGCTAAAGATTGTAAAAACGAAGATCTCGCCCGAATTGCTTCCGACGTCGGGAGACGGAGAAATCGGTCAGTCCACCGAGGAGACGATTGGACCTTACGAACTGCACGATTTTTTC
>CAYYUU010000609.1:0-5298 GCA_964474955.1 uncultured Alcaligenaceae bacterium
CAACGATCGAATGGTCCCCTCACGTCTATGGAAATGGGGTGATGATGATGGCGTCCGCTTGGCCCGATGCGGTGCGACAGAAGGATGGCAAAGTCGCAGTTTTTGAAACCGTTCTCACGGCAGGAGTGACGAGGCAGGCTCCGACCGGAGCTGAGAAGTGGAGCTGGAATTCAAAGACGAGGTCGTTCAAGAGCGATTGGACGGTGAACTATCCGCTCCAGTGGGCGTTACATCCCGTTTCTGCAAAAAGCAATACCGTGACGCTCGCCACCATCAGAGACGGCGTTTACGGTCTAGAGCACGTCGATTGGGAAACCGGAAAAGTGGTCGGGAAGATCACTCTGGGTCGGAGCCCGATCTTCAACACAGCTGGTGGCTTCTTTATCCCACTCAACGAAAATGAGATTTACGTGACCGGAGTGTTTGGACCGGTGCGCATTTCCAAACCAAAAAGGTAGCCTCTCTTTCCTCGCTTTAGTTGCTGATCTTCTAATCGGAGGATTCGACGGCATGACTTCCAAGAAAATCACAGAATTGATCCTTGGAGGCATAGCATTTTCATCGGAGCAAATGTGATGGCTTGGGTGTATCTTATCGTGGCTGGCATTTTGGAATGGGGCTGGCCTATGGGACTCAAGTTTGCCTGGCGCGACGGGAAGTTCCATTTCTGGCCGTTAACCCTAGCCATCGTATCGATGATTGGCAGTGGGGCCTTGCTTTTGATGGCGCAACGCACCATTCCGGTTGGGACTGCCTACGCAGTGTGGACTGGAATTGGTGCCGTCGGAACGTTCTTTCTAGGTATTTGGCTTTTACAAGAACCGGCGACTGCCCTTCGGTTTGTATGTGTCGGATTGATTGTTGCGGGGATTGTTGGGCTGAAACTCGTGTCAACTCATTGAAGATGCCAAAGATCTCGACTAACGCGGAGGAATCCCAATCACCCATGTATCCATACTCCGTGTGCGCCCCAACTCTCAGGTACCGTAGGTTGTCTGAATACTTACTTTTTGGAGGAACCATCTTCGATGGGCATCAAACACTGGAAAGCGGTCGCCTTTCTCGCAGTCGGCGGGTTGATCGGCTTTGGAGCAGCGAACTATCGCATGCTTTGGTCTGAGCCAACAACTTATGCAAAACCATCGTCCGACACCCAAGTCGCTGCGAAGGACGACCCAGAAACTACTCAACCCAAGTTCAAAGGGAAGATCGGCAAGACGCTGGAAGACTCCGTTGAGTATTGGCCTGAGCCGAAGAAAGCACCAAAAGGCGCACCAAACGTACTGATCTGGTTGCTCGATGATTGTGGATACGGACACACAAGCCCTTTTGGTGGGTTGGTCCCAACCCCGACCTTGGAAAGACTCGCTAAGGGTGGACTGCGATTCACGAACTTCCATACCACTGCGTTGTGCTCCCCAACACGTGCTGCTTTCCTGGCCGGCCGGAATCATCACGCCATCGGCATGGGTTCACATTCTCTGAGCGCTATGGGCTTCCCTGGCTATAACGCACATGTCCCACCAACAGCGAAGAGTTTTGCAAGAATCCTGCAACTGTTCGGCTGGGCCACATACATGATCGGTAAGTGGGACCACACACCGCAATGGGAAGCGACAGTCGCCGGACCATTTGATCGTTGGCCATCAGGCGATGGGTTTGACCACTTCTACGGGTTTATGTCGGCCGACATGAATAACTTCAATCCGATCATGTGGACCGAGCACACTCCAATTGAACCTGGTCTTGGCCGAACCGACTATCACATCAGTGAGGACATGGCGGACAAAGCGATCAATTACATCACTGGATTGAAAGCAGCCAAGGCGGACAAGCCATTCTGCATGTTCTGGGCTACTCCGGCCGTCCACGCTCCACACCACGCGCCAAAAGACTGGATCGAGAAGTTCCGCGGCAAGTACAGCATGGGTTGGAACAAAGCTCGCGAAATGGTTCTGAAGAAGCTGATCGACATGGGCATAGTTCCAAAGGGGACTAAGCTCGCTCCTCGGGACAAGTCACTTCCGTTGTGGAAAGATGCCACACCAGCACAAAAGAAATTGTATGAACGGCAGATGGAGGCGTTCGCAGCACAGCTAGCATATACCGATTACCAGTTCGGACGCATCATTGATCAGCTCGAAAAGATGGGGGAACTCGACAATACCTTGATCATCGTCACCTCGGACAACGGCTCCAGCGGTGAAGGCGGTCTGGGGGGCACATTTAACGAGAATGGCTTCTTCAATGGTGTTCCGAATATTCCATTTGAAATTAATAATCGGTTCTTGGAACAGTGGGGCAACCGAGTGGGCATCTGGCACTTCAGCGCTGCCTGGACTCAAGCTGGAAATACTCCTTTCGGGTGGTTCAAGCAATCCTCTTATCGCGGAGGACAACAAGACCCACTAATCATCTGCTGGCCCAAGGGAATCCCAAAGGACCAAAATGGTTCGAAACGTCGACAGTACCATCACATCATTGACGTTTGTCCGACCATCTTGGAAGCCTGTCAGGTTACGATGCCAAAAGTGATCGATGGTGTCAAACAGCAGAAGATGGACGGGATATCCATGAAGTACACATTCGGGAATCCCAAGGCCAAGGATAAACGCACAGTTCAGTACTATGAGATGTTTGGCAATCGGGGAATTTATGCCGACGGTTGGACAGCTGTCACGCAGCACCGAGAGCGCAGACCCTGGGATGTGTCTTCAAAACAGACCAAGTTCGAGGATGATGTGTGGCAACTATTCCATGTTGCGAAAGATTTTTCCCAGAGCACCGATCTTGCCAAAAAGCATCCTGAGAAACTGGAGGAGCTTAAAAAACTGTGGGATCGTGAAGCGAAGACATACAACGTATACCCACTGGATGCAAACCTTGGTGTTCGGCTCGCAAAGATGCAGAGTCTATTCGCACCAAAGGGCAAGAAATTTACCTTCTATCCGCCTGGGGCAATCCGGGTTCACGAGTCTGCCTCCCCTAATGTGAAGAACAAGTCTCATACATTCTCTGCCGAGGTCGAAATTCCGTCCAGTGGTGCAGAAGGAATGCTCGTCACTGCTGGTGGACGGGCGTCGGGGTATGGTCTGTACGTCAAGAATAACCGACTGGTCTATGTCTACAATTACCTTGGCATCAAGCGAAGTGTTCTAACATCCACCACTGAGATACCGACGGGCAAATGTAAGCTGGGCTTCAAATTCGTGAAAACCGGAAACTTGAAAGGGCGCGCGGAACTCTACATCAACGGAAAGAAAGCGGGCTCAAAGATGATCCCGAAAACGATTCCGGGTACTTTCTCCATCGAAGAAACATTCGATGTGGGACGGGATACCGGTTCTCCAATCATCGAGGATACCTACGAGTTACCATTCCGATTTAGTGGCCATCTCGAAAAATTAGTGGTCACTCTCGGTGAGGATTAGCTGACTTGAGGGGCGTGTGGAGCGACGGCCTTGAGGAGTTTGGATAAGTCGTCGCTCCTCCAACGATCACTCGGCGGTAGCTGCCGCCGAGTTACTCTTATTCTACGCAGAAGTGTTGAGTGTTCAAAGATGCGAGAAAAGACGAAGGTCCGGCAGAAACGAACAACAAATCAGACTGGGTCGCAACCACAACCGGATTCAGTCAAGCAATCGAGTCCCAATATAAAACCTAGCAAGGGTTTTGGGCCATGGATTCTCAATGGGTTATGCCTCATCGTTGGTTGCGGAATTGTGTATTTCATCGCAATGACGTTCCAGTCATCACCAGTCCCTCGTAAGTTAGTTGGGCTTTGGAAAGCTCAGGACTCTCCGTTGACGAACGCGACGTTCAAAGTGGAACCAAACGGGAACTACGTATTTGTTCTCCCCGGTAGGACGGAAACCGCAAGAGGAACCGTAGTTGTGCGGAAAGACAAACTCTACTTGACTTCAACGTCTCAGACTGGCGAGGAACACACGAAAACTCAGACGATAAAAAGTCTGAGTGACAACGAACTAGTATTGAGAGTAACTTCCGATCTGACAGTTCGATTCCGCCGAGTAAAATAACACTTCTCCGAATAATGGGCTCAGCTTGTTCTTCAAAGAGCTATATGACATGCTTTTTGTACACTCCCGAATCAATTAATTAGAAATTCAATCGTGAAGCGCAGTTCCCACTCCGGGTCGGAAGACTTGCGAGCCACGTAATCGAATGCTTGAGCCTGGAAGCCGATTTGGTGCTCGCCGACCTGGAAGAGCCTGCGGATGCCGCCACCGATTGGAATTGTGGTTTTACTGCCAGGCGACTCCCAGCTGTAACTCAATCCCAGTGGTATGTACACGAGATGCCACTTGTCGCTCAGTTCATAAATAAAAAATGGTTTTCCAAACAAAGAGTTTACTTCTTTCGCAGCCGGGTCACCAGCAAAGCTCCATGACTGCCAGAGGAAAAATCCGGCTGTCAGCTTTTCCCATTCGGCCGAGAAATGCACACCCGGCCCCACTGTGTATTTACTGTTCCCAAGTATCGGGCTGACAGCAGAAGGGAACGTAAAGACCGGACCAACTCCCAGGTGCCAGTTGCGGTCTTCCACTCTCCGAGAAAAGAAGAATCCCGACAACACATCTCCAAATCCAGATGCGCGAGTGCCAACTGTTGTAGGTTCGTCGCCAAAATTGGTTGGCCCGACAACGATTCCCGACGGCAAGTCGGCCACGTTCAGTATGGTACGGTTTTCCATTTCGATCGGGCCAAGATGCGTGTATGAAGTGAATTCAAATTCGTTGTAAGTCGCCGACAATTCGTCTCGGTAGGAAAACGTGGGATAGATGTTGACCTCTGCCAAGCGGAAGAAACGCTCTTTTCGTTCCGAATGCTTCTCGAAGATTTCCTGGTTGTCATCAAATAGGTATTCGTTCGTTTCCGGCATGACGAAGCCAGGTTCCAACTCAGAATTCGTGTGATCTACACTATTTGACAATCGCATTGTGTGTTTTGTCTCTTTGAGCACCTGGGAAGTGAGGAATCCTGGTGTAACGGAATTCTCAGAAGATTGTGCATGTACAACTTGGCTCACGATCACAACGCTAATCATCGAGAGAAAGCACAGCCTCAACATGACAGCCCCCAGGTTGAATAGAATATACAATTCATGTCGACAACGAGAGTCCGCAAGGTTTAACGAATTACGAGGTCAGTCCAGTTTTACTCTCTTGCCTCCATGCATCTAAGTAGGCAGCCGAAAGTTTTCACACGAACGCATAGCTATTATGATGAAAGGATGAGACCTACACAAACTCCTGACGAATTTGGTTTTGTTCCAAG
>CAYYUU010000610.1:0-5285 GCA_964474955.1 uncultured Alcaligenaceae bacterium
GAAAACGGAATGCGACTCCTTCCCCTCGCAAGATGGGATATACAATACCTGGTATACGCCCCCGCCGACGCATAAGTCCACGCGTCGCGCGTGGTCGTCAAGCCACGTTCGCAGTATCTCCCGACGAGAAATGGCGAGCCTTTTACAAAGACGCGAACTTATGGCTTCGACCCGAGAAAGGCGACGGAAAAGCAATTCCAATTACCACAGAAGGGAATGCCGCGAAGCGTTTGAAATGCGGCACGGCTTCGTGGGTCTATGGCGAAGAATTATTCCAGCGTTCGGCGATGTGGTGGTCTCCCGACAGCAAAAAAATCGCCTTCTATCGGATCGACCAAAGTAAAGTTCGTGACTCGTATCTCACGCTCAATCAAAGACGATTCCGCAATACTCCCAAAGTCGAAGCCTATCCGAAACCGGGAGAACCCAACCCTGTCCTCGACGTCTTCGTTTACGATCTCAAAACCAAGAAAACAGTCCAAATCGATGTCCGGAGCGGAAAGCCGTTCACCGACGATGTTTTGGGGCATTATGTATACGCTGTGAAGTGGAGCCCCGATGGTAAGGAGTTATTGTTCCACCGAACGAATCGTTGGCAAAACACATTAGAGATTTGCGCGGCCAACCCGGTGTCGGGAAAATGTCGCGTCGTCGTTCATGATGAATGGCTCTCGGGTTGGATCGAGAACAGACCAGAATTTCGATTTCTCGAAGACGGAAAACGCTTCATCCTCGCTTCGGCCTGAACGGGTTGGCAAAATTATTATCTATATGATTTCTCAGGCAAGTTGTTATGTCCACTCACTAAACATAAATTCGACGTCTCGCGAATTGTGCGCGTGGACGAGAAAAATGGCACCATCGACTATTTGGTTCGGAGTGGTGACAACCACATGAAGCTACAACTCCATCGCGTCAAACTCGATGGGACGCATGATCGGCGCATTACGGATCCCAAGTATCATCACAGCGTGACCATTTCTCCCGATGGAAGATATATAGTAGACGTCGCCGAAACGCATGACCAACCGCCACAGACTCGCTTACTCGACGCCAACGGAAAAGTTCTAGATGTGTTGGCCAAGAGCGACATGACGCGATTCAAGGAACTCGGATTTCAACTCCCGGAACTCTTCCAATTCCCGGCAGCCGACGGCAAGACAATCTTACACGGAATGTTGCACAAGCCTTCGAACTTTGACTCGAAGAAAAAATATCCGCTGTTGGTCGTCGTCTATGCGGGCCCCGAAACGAACGCGGCACGGGAATCGTTTCGGACGCCGAGTATTCTTACCGAACTCGGCTTTCTTGTGGCACGTCTCGATTCTCGTAGCGTCGGCGGTCGCGGCAAACGCATCCTCGATTCGATCTACCAAAAACTCGGAACGGTCGAAGTGGACGACCAAGCCGAGGGAGTAAAATATCTCCGCCAACGTTCCTACGTGGACGGCAATCGTGTCGGCGTCTTTGGGATGTCGTATGGCGGTTATGTGTCGGCAATGTGTTTGCTCCGCCATCCAGACGTGTTTCACGCCGCGTGTGCCTCGTCGCCTGTGACCGATTGGCGTCACTACGATACCATCTACACCGAGCGATATATGCGGACGCCGCAAGTCAACCGATCCGGTTACGACGCCGGAAGCGCCATGACATACGCCAAGAAACTTAAAGGGCGGTTGATGTTGTTCTTCGGGACCGCCGACAACAACGTCTTTCCATCGAACTCACTCCAACTCATCGCAGCCCTCCAAAAGGCCGGAAAGAGCTTCGAAGTTCAGATCGGTCCGGACCAGGGGCACGCCATGCTTTCGATACCCAGGATGATGGAATTTTTCATTGAGAACTTGGTGCTCCATCGCACTCCGCCAACGAGCCCGACGAACGGAAAAAGTGCATTGCGAAAAGACTGACGCCACAAAAGATCGCAGATTCTACGTAAAGAAATCGGAAAAAGTTCTTGCTAAAATGCCCTGAACATGTGCTGCTGGAGACTGGTCCAATTTTTTCACCCTTCATGAGGAACCTGCTTATGAACCGTTTCGCTGGACTGTCACTCGCTCTTGCGGGTCTGTTGATTGCTGTGTCTCCTGGCTTTAGCCAAGAGGACGTCAAGACACTCAAGACAATTAACGGCAACCTCACAAAAACTTCTGACAAAGTCGAGTTCAAACTCGAAAAAGGGAAAACATATACAATTTCCCTCAGTTCAAAGAAGTTCGATACCTATCTGCTGTTGGTCGATCCCAACAAGAAGCTCGTCGCGAAAAACGACGACATCAAACTCACGAACAACCCTGCTACTCGAAACCTGAATTCCCGAATCGTTTACAAAGCCAAGACTACGGGTAAACACACTCTCGTTGTTTCCTCTTACTTGGCCTTGGTGAAGCGACAACCCCAAATGGTGCCTTACACCTTGACAATCCAACTCGGCGTTCCCAAAGAGGCCAAGGCGCAGTTGGAGCAAGAAGAGGCCCGAATCAAAGCCGCGAAAGCATTTAAGATCAAGTTGGCCAAGGTCGAAAAACAGCTGGAGAAAACCCTCTTCAGCGGACATGACTTGGAAGCTGCCTTGAAGAAGGCCAAGAAAAAATCGAAGATGGTCATGATCGATTTCACGGCGACTTGGTGCGGTCCTTGCCACAAGATGACTATGGACACGTTCAGCCAAAAGAACGTCCAGAAATTCCTCAAAGAAAAAGCCGTGTGCATCAAAGTCGACATCGACAAGAACAAAGCTCTCGCCAAGAAATTCAACGTGACCGCAATCCCGACAATCGTGTTCGTGGACGCAGGCGGAAACGAACAGGGACGAGTTCGAGGGTATCGCGGTCCGGAACAATTCATTCCTGCCGTCAAAGAGGCCCTCAAGCCGAAGACCGATTTCTAATTCCGAGAACGCGAAAGGCCCTCGCCAAAACACAAACGTCTTGGCAAGGGCCTTTTTCAATTCTGCAGATTTCTCAACGGACCAACACGTCACTGCGAATTCTTCTTTTTCGTCTCGCTCACTTTCGCCTTCGTGGCTTCCTCTAGATCTTCCTTCTTCAAATAGTTCTTCGACAACAAGAGTTGTTGTTGCTCGTCCGAAAGGACTTGGATACTCCGCACGAGTTCTTCCTGTTCGAGTTTGTCGATGTCAAGAATTAACGTTCCAATTTTTTGGGCGTAGTAGCCTTGGAGACCGTAGATGGTCGCCTTCTGGTTGGCGGTAACGCCTGCCGCACGCCACCCCGTTGGCAATCGCCCACGATAACCCTTGACGATGATTTGGGAAAAATCTTTCGCGTCGGCCTTGTCGGCCTTCATGGCAACGGCTTTCTTCAGGCGGGCTTTCGCGACAAGCAAGGCTCGTTGTTCTTTGGTCAGGACAGCAGCTTCGTCGATTCTCAATTGTAGTTTGAGAGCGGCAATCTCCTGCTTTGCCTTGTTGATCTTGGGGTAATACTCGCCCTGGATCTCGTAGATGGCTTTCTTTTGCGTTGGCGTAATTCCACAAGTCCGCCAGCCTCTCGGGAGACGCCCGCGAAACCCGAGAGTTTGGGCAAAAGTTGGAACGGCGATGAGGAGCGCCAACAAGACGGCACCCAGGCGAACGCGGCAATTCATAGCTGCGACCTCATTTGGGGAGAGAAAAACACGGAGTTATTTGAGAGTTGATGATTTTATAGGAGGAAGAATCCGCTATGCCAGGAGAAAAGGGCAAATGTATTCGAGTTTTTCGGCAAGACCGGTAGTCCGTATCAGACAACGCATCCTTGCCGATCAGGTCATTTTTGCACCGGCAACAACCGCACACGTCGTTGCTTTCGCGTCACCGGCTCCCCCACTGTGATCGCGAGTTGCCCCTCTTGGACTGTCGCGTTCGCATAGTCTGGTACGCCCTTGGGATAAATGGCAACGGCACCAGGCTTCGCAAGCGCCTTTCCGTTCACTCGCAGATTACCAAATGTCACTTTGACTTTCGGGATTTTCGACACTGGAATTCGCCGACCGTAGACTTCGACGAAAGACGCCACGTTTTTTGAGAGTTGCAGTTTCTCACCAGGAAACCGCAGTGCCCCGACGAACACATTTTCATCAGCGGAATGGTAATAGACGAACGCGCCGACCCAAGTGTACGTTTTCCCGTTCGTAACTTCCTTGTCCATGCGGACGATTTTATACGTGTACTTACCCTTTCGCCATTTATATGGCCGGCGCACGCTGACAAAATCGCCTTCGTGTCCCGAGCTTTGACAGAATCCACCGATGGAAGGACGGATGGCGTCGTGGCTGCGCTGTCCCCACATTGACATGATGAAACCCGGACCGATCTTGCGGAGTCGTTTGTTTCGTCGCGTGTATCCGTCGGCTTGGGTCTGGATGCCGCCGTAGAAAGCGGTTTTGTTGAGGTGTCCCAGGCCAATCGGTGCGATGTAGAGATTGACCGATGACGGTACGTTGTCACTGATCGTGACGTCGATGGTATAACTTTCAAATTGATGTTTTTGGCCGATGTCCCACCAGATATCGACCAAGTGCCACGGCATGCGTTTGTATTGCTTGTCCTTCGCGTCGCCTGCTTGTGCTTTGGATTGGTGTGCCGTGCCGAAAGTGAATGTTGCCAGTGCGACGAACGCAAACAATCGCATCGGAAAACTATGCATCGGAGGTCTCCGTTTCACCCGAGTCCGTTGGAACCATTGAGGACGTGTTGCGTGAGGGTTTGCGGATCATCCACCAAGAACGTCGGAGCGCACTTGGCCAGAGTTTCGGCGGTGTTGAATCCCCACGTCACGGCGGCCACGTCGATCTTGGCTTTCTTGGCTGCGTCGATGTCGCGAATTTCGTCGCCCACATACAAGACCGTGTCGGGGGAGACTTTCTCGGCCTTCAAGAGCCGCTTGATCGCACGCGATTTACCGAATAATCGCGGATATCCGATCACGAAGTCGAAGAGGTCCTCGACTTGATTGGCCTGGAGGCAGACGGAAATGTTCTCTTGCGAGTTGGACGAGATGATTCCGTGTCGGACGCCTTGATCTTGCATCGCGTGCAGCGAATCGAGAATCCCGGCATTGAGTTGAATGTCGCCCATCCGGGCGTTCTGGATGCGCAGATATTCTCGAATGAGCGAAGGGAGCCTGAGAATCGGAATCTTGTGATGGCTGATGAACTTCCGGGCCGTGAACGAGCGAACCGCTTCGGGGTCGTCGATTCGCCCAAACCCATATTGATCGGCCATTTGGTTGTACACCTCGAGCGCTGACCCGAGCGTATCCGCCAAGGTTCCGTCGAAGTCC
>CAYYUU010000611.1:0-5283 GCA_964474955.1 uncultured Alcaligenaceae bacterium
TAAAACGACCGTTTCTCGCAACTGCGCCTCGCCGTCCGTTTTCGAAGCGAAACATCGGGTTTCTGGTAGTCTAAACTGGTCGGTGGAATCAAAGTTTCCAGAACTCGTTCGTCCTTGTGAAAAAAGCCAATGGTTTGCCAGTGTAGCAAGCCCGAGCGCACAAGGCGTGATCTGTCCCCGCCACAGCCAAGCCACCGAACGAAAATTCCTCATGAAGAAAACGGTCATGCGTCATGTCTGAATTCGAATCGCTGTTGAATGTCATCTTTGAGAATCCGAGCGTGGCCTTCATCTTGGCGGACTATTTGGAAGAACAGGCTGACCCCAGGTGTGAGTTGCTGCGGCTCGTGTACACGCTCAAAGACATCGCCGAAATGACGCCCGAACGGGTAGCGATGGAAAACCGGCTCTGTGAATTGCTTTTTGTCGAGAACCTTGAACCGGTGGTGCCCAGTTACACCAACGAATTGGGAATAGAGTTTGTCTGGATCCCTCCCGGCACATTCCGAATGGGCAGCCCTGAAGACGAACCAGATCGAGACACACACGAAGGGCCACAACACCAAGTCCAACTAACAAGGAGGTTCTGGCTGAGCCGTACTCCGGTCACGCAAAGGCAATGGCAAGAAGTGATGGGCAACAACCCGAGCTTTTTCCAAGGCGAGGGGAATTGTCCGGTCGAACAAGTGAGCTGGAACGATTGTCAGCAGTTCTGTGAGAACGTGTCTCAACGAAGTAGCCTTGAGTTTCGGTTGCCGAGTGAAGCTCAGTGGGAATATGCTTGCCGAGCGGGAACGCAACGACCCAGATACGCCGAGGAACTCAATACCTTCGCTTGGTATGCGGACAACAGTGAAACGAAAAATCATGCTGTGGGTTTGAAACGTGCCAATGGTTGGGGCCTTTCTGACATGTTGGGCAATGTCTGGGAATGGTGTCACGATGGGCTAGGTAAGGACACAGGATCTTCTGTGACTGACCCGGTGGGACCAACCGGCGCTGACGCCTACCGTTGCCTCCGTGGTGGCAGTTGGAGCAGCTCCGCCCGGAACGTGCGGGCGGCCTACCGCGACTTCTGGCGCCCGGAGGACCGCCTCGACGATCTTGGCTTTCGTGGTTCGAGTTCCGGAAGTTCGTGAGCCAGCGAGCGAGGTAGCGAGCAAGAGGTGCAACGACCGCGGGACGCGCGTCGGCACCTCGGCTACGCGACCGAGCAATCACTTCTTTTTCCATTTCGTACCGCTTTTCCGGCATGTGATCATTTAGCCACTACTGACCGATGAAGTATAGCACCCATAACGTCCTTTCTCAGATACATTCTCAAATTCATTTCCCGAAATCCTCAACACTTCGTTTGGTCGCAGAGCCTTGCCGGTTCTCAAGAAATCGCCAACGTCCTCGTCACAACAACTCCCGTCGAGTACTATCGGGGGTCACCTCACGCGACCCACTTTTTCCGTGCTCTCGGCCTTTCATTTGCACGTCTGCTCGTTAAATCGTGTTGGCGGGTGCGGGTGCTCCTGTGGGAATGGTAAGGTAGACACGACGCAACTTTCTACTCAGCCCCGCCCACAGGAGAACCCCCGCACTCGATCGACCATCTCTTGATCCTTCCCATTCGCGAGAGACCTCCTCATCTGCAGTCTCTTTTGGAATCTATCCGGTGGTAGATTCCGTTTACGTAGGAAAGGGGACCACCATGCTCCGCAGGTTATTGCTACCACTCGACGGCTCGCCCTCGAGTCAACGAGCCATCGAATTCGCTCTGAGGATGACCAAACGATTACAGGCGACTCAGGCCGACGCGAGACCGATCCGAATCACTGGGATGTCCATTGTGGACGTTCCCACGATAGCCGCTCCCCAAGCCATGCCGATTGGAGGAGCGTACTACAAGAAACATCGAGACGAAGTGTTGGTGGCCGACGCCA
The DNA here is from genome assembly GCA_964474955.1 of uncultured Alcaligenaceae bacterium. Classification (GTDB taxonomy): domain Bacteria; phylum Planctomycetota; class Planctomycetia; order Gemmatales; family Gemmataceae; genus CAYRFQ01. The sequence goes on from CAYYUU010000611.1 coordinate 1,932, forward strand.
ACCTCCAGACGCGTTCGTTTCTCACTCGATTTGAGGAACAGTGTCAACGAGCAGGCGTTGAGTCGGATACGCTCCACGTCCAAGGGATGCCTTGGACGGAAATCGAACAAGCCTGCCGGACCCACGACGTTGTGGTCATCGGCAAAGACACCAACTTCCATTTCGAAACGAGTGGCCAGAAGTGTGAGACGGCAATTCAGCTGCTCCGCGACCATCCCAGCCCGTTGATCGGGGTTGATTCGCAGGTGCCCGAAGGTGGCGACGTACTCGTTGCCTACGATCGGAGCCAACCGGCATCCCGGACGTTGCACATGTTCGTGCTGATGCAGTTGGCACAGCTTGGCCAAGTCGTTCATGTGGTCAGCGTTGATAGCTCGAGGGAGGCTAAGGCCCGTAGCCTTTGTGTCGAAGCGAGCCAACTCCTTCAAAGTCACGACGTTGTGACGGAAATGCATCCGATTCAATCGAACAAGTGTGTCTCTGAGATATTGCTTGGTAAGGTCGACGAACTGGGGATCCAAATGGTCGTCATGGGCTCGTACGGGCACACCGGAATTCAGACATGGTTCTTTGGTTCGACCACGAACGAGATGTTCGCGTCGTGTCCCGTGCCTCTTTTTCTGTATCATTGAGCTTCTGCAACCAAAGAAGGCCAGGAGACAGAACTTCGACTCCTGGTCTTTCTCCTCGAAAAGTTCCAAATCGAATTTGACTTGCGGGATGACTCCGTGAAGAGAGCTGCTTTGTGTCAGTTGTGACGTTTCGAAAAAGGGTGACTGTGCGGATGCGATACACACTACCACCAACTGTGTACTGATCAAGCACACAAGATTCGCCACAAGCAGCTTACTCACACTCCCATTGGGCACTGCGGACTACGGCCGTCAAGATGTCAAATGGCGAAACGATCCCGACTGGTTTTTCTTGCTCGTCGACAACAACGAGTCGATGAACGTGGGCCTCGATCATCAACTGAGCGAGTCGAGCGAGTGAGGTTTCCGGCTTGACGGTGATAGGCTCGCGGTTCATGTATTCTGCGACGTGGGCTTCAGGAAGTTGGCTGAGTTCCACAATTTGCCAGTCTACGCAGACCGTGGTTGGTTCCTTGCAAAGAAGTATTTTTTCTCCTTCGGGAGTCGCCTTGGCCTCCTGGAAGGGACAACTTCCTTCTTCTAGTGCGCAATGAACAACTTGCCTGGTGTCGGGACCTACTAACATGCGTTGGTGCTCGCAGGCCATTGTTATCGGATCGGAAGGGAGAGCTTCTGCTCCGTGCTCTCGGGCCTGATTCGCAAGGTCTGTAGTCGTAATCACTCCGACACACTTCCCTTGCCAATCGACAATTGGAGCACCACTACATCGATGTTCGAACAGGACTGCCACAGCGTCCCGCAGTGCCAGGTACTGTGGAAGTTGGACCACCGGAGAAGTCATAACGTCAGCCGCCGTGAGCGAAAAGAGTGGTTTGTGTGAAGTGTGCATGGGCTGCTCCTCGAAAGAGATGGGACTGCTTTGGGAGAAAAAGAAGAGTCGCCGAACATGCTGAATTTACGCAAATCTGATGCCAACGAAAGGAATCCCAATTCCCGAGAGGTGAATCCGAAAAGGAAGATGATTGTTGGTTTTACTCCGGTGCTCTCAAGAAAGCTGAGGACAGACCTGTTCTCCTGCAATCACCGCAATGTCTTTGCCAAAACGTGTAACACCTTGGTGGTTGTACTTATCAGATGCTGTCGTTGGAAGATGGAGTGACGGGGCCTCGGCCAAAGGAAGCGAGGAGTTTCTGCGTCGTTTGCTCTCGGAGTCCAATGCGGTATAGGGATTGCAGAGCAGTCTATCTAAGCAGGAAACGTATTTTTCGACCCTTTGGTTCCTCAAGGAACTCGGGGCCTCCGGCCGTATCCTGTCACAAGGGATTGACGGCAAGTAACCCCAGAATCAAGCAACCAAGTCGTTCCAGCACAGCAGAGGTACATCTATGATGAAGCGCTTGTTGATTGCAGACTCCAATGCCTCGATGTGTGACCTTTACCAAAGCTATCTTTCCAAGTCTGGGTACGAACTCGAAACGGCTTCGGGTGGAATCGAATGCCTCGAGAAGCTTCGCGTCTTTTGCCCTCAGGTCCTCGTCTTGGACATGACGCTCCCTTGGGGCGGAGGTGACGGAGTGCTTGGCCAGATGGCTTCCGAATGGAATTTGCGATCCATCTCCGTCGTACTCACAAGCACATCGGAGATACTCGCCGAAGAACTCGTTAGCCAAACCAACCATCCGGTGGTTTGCTATCTGAAGAAACCATTTCCGTTGAAAGATCTTCTCGGGAAAATAACCATCCTGATGCATCGAACACAAGAGGCCCTATGAAAGACAACCAATTCAGCGAACATGGACATCAAACGGAAGAAATTGCCGAATTGGAAATCCACCTGCAAAGCCAATTCGGCAACCGAATACGTCACCTACGTCTGGTGCGCCAACAGGACGGATTGGTACTTTGTGGTATGACAAACACCTACCATAACAAACAACTGGCTCAACATGCTGTCTTGGAAGCAACTACGATACCTCTGTTGGCCAACAATATTGAAATAACTTGAGATGAAAGGGCTCCGTTCGTTTGCCCCCTGAGACACAAATTTATTCCCATGTTTGGACAACTCACAATCGCCGGAACTATCCCGAGCGGTTCGCCCACATTTCGTACCTGGGGACAGCATGCCCACCAGAGTACCGGTCGTTCTGGTTGATGACGACCCCGCAATCCAAGACGCCGTCCAGAAGCTGTTGAAGTCGGTCGGTTTACCACTGAGGAGTTACACAGCAGCTCAGGAGTTCCTCACGACCATCGAGACTCACGGAGCTAGCGACGTGGGGTGTCTTCTGTTGGACATCCGCATGCCGGGAATGAGCGGATTGGAATTACAACAACGCCTCCGGGAGATCGGCCACGACATCCCGACGATCGTGCTAAGTGGCTATGCCGACGTGCCCCTGACCGTCCGAGCCATTCAGAACGGAGCCCTCGACGTGTTGGAGAAGCCTTACAACGAACAAGTCCTGTTGGATCGAATCCAAGAAGGTCTGCAAGAAAGTCAACTGCGACAGCAAGAGCAGATCGAACGAGCGGCGATTCTCGAGCGGATGGCCAAACTCACGCCACGGGAAAAAGAAGTGTTGGCTCTTCTGGCTTCGGGAAAGCCCAACAAGCAAATTGCCGAAGACCTCACAATTAGTCGCAAGACGCTCGACATTCATCGAGGCAAAGTGCTCCAGAAGATGCAGGCCGAAACCGTGGCGGCTCTGGTCGGCATGGTCGCCCGTGCCCGAGGAGACTCACTCCGTCACGTCGAG
>CAYYUU010000612.1:0-5276 GCA_964474955.1 uncultured Alcaligenaceae bacterium
ATGTGTGTGAGTCGAACGAGAGCTTGTTGATACCACTTTCGCACGAGTCCTTCGCCCCACGGAGTGAACAGCACGGAAATGATATGTTCGCTGCGTTCCTCGACCCAATTAACAAATCTTTCGAGAGCGAGACGATCCACTTGTAGTTCCGCAGGCGTCTCCGAGTGCTTTGCGAATGGACAGTACCAACACGCATAATTACAACTCGAAAGCGGACCGCGATAAAGGATGCTCAAGTTCATCGAAGTTCGTACTCCTGCATCAATCGCTGGACTGACGCAGAATAAAGCCGCGGACCAATCGTGTCGGATCGCTCCATTCCGGCGTCCGTGAGCCGCAATTGGTGTGCATCGAGTGTGGCGAAATCGAAGTCTGTCAATTCCCGAAGCTCCGGAATATCCGACAGGGCATCCGTCCCAAACCGTGTTTGATATTCCTCAAACGAAAGGCCGTCTTTCTGCAACACAGATTGAATCACGAAGCGGCGTTGGCTCTCTTCCAACGACAGTAGAAATCCATAATTCGCATGGTGGAAAGAGCGTTCCTCTCTCGCCAAATAACTCGCAAGAATCTCCTTCACGCCGCGAACGTCGACTGCGTATTCTCCCGAATAATGAACGTCCTGAGTATACGAGCGAGCCCCGCAACCGAGCCCGACCATGCCATCGGTTTGGCAACAATACACAGGTCCATCAATCGTGGGCGCATCAGGAGAGCGGAACATACGCATGGATATCTGTTCATATCCGTATGAGCGGAGTAAATCTCTCCCTTCGCGATAAAGCATCAATCGTTCGTCGTCCCACTCGCGGCTCGACTTGCCGAGCGAAGTCAACGGACGTACATAGAGCGGATACAAATATATTTCTTGTGGACCGTAAGAGAGTGCTTTTCGCAGGGATTGGAACCAAGTCTCGACCGATTGTTGCGGCAGTCCATAGATCAGGTCGATATTCAGAATGGGAAAATTCAATTCGCAAATAGTTTCCAGGGCCTTTTCCACCACACTCTGCTTCTGAGGCCTTGCGACAGACGACGTCTCGGACTCCAAAAAACTTTGGACGCCAATGCTGATTCGATCAACGCCCTTGTCTCGCAAGAACAGTAGTTTCTCTCGCTCCGCCGTTTCCGGTGACGTTTCGACCGATGTTGGAAGCCGAGCGATGTTGGCTCCCATCGTGTTAGCGATGAGGTAAAAAATCCGTTGAAGTTCTTCGGTCGTCAAGAACGTCGGCGTTCCGCCACCAAGAGCGACTCTCGCGAATTCACATTCGCCGAGCGCATCGCGAACGATCCTTGCTTCGGTCTCGATCGTCCGGAGGAACTGACTCGGGAGGTCTTCTTTGGGTTTCGCTTGGGTAAACAAGTTACAGAACCCGCAACGCATCTCACAGAAGGGGATATGCAGATAGAGAAACAAAGAGTCCGTGTTCTCCGTCGCCCACAATGATTTTAAGGGGATTGGTTTATCGAATCTACGATACGCCGATTTTTGAGGATACGCATAGGAATACCCTTGGTATGGAGATTCATCCAACAGAGTTTTGAGAGTCGGAGACTGTTGTGTTTGGCCAGAAAAACTCGGCATAGGGTACGGTCCATACAACAGGATGATTGATGCGATGTCCGAAGTAACCGTCCTCACCATAAGCCGTGCCGTGGTCCGAACAAAAAATACAAAACCACGGACGATCTTGCGTGAGAGCCGCGAACAAACTTGGAACGTGGTGATCGACATATTCCAACGCGGCGGCATGCGTTGCAAGCGAATCCGGGCCTTTTCCCTGGGAATAGAAGTAGTTAGGTTGATGTACCGCCGAAACATTGAGAAACAAAAGGATCAATTGTTTTGGGTTCATTCTCGTCAGTACTTCGCCGGCCTGCCGAATTTGATTTTCAAACGATTGTGGGTCCGTCACACCCACATTTCTATCCCAGTAGGACTCTGCGAAGTATCCCGGCAGCACATTTCCCAACGGGGTCATCTTATTGAAGAAACCAACTCCACCGATACACACCGTGTGATATCCAACATTCGCCAAACCGCGAATCATATCTGGCGCGTCCATCACATAGGTCCCTGCATCGGTCGTTTCGCTGCCTGGAAACTGAAGAGCAAACAGCCGCGAGTGTTTCCCCGGTTTCACCGGAGTCGGGAGGAATCCCGCAAAGAACGCCTGGTGCGCCGCATATGTAAAGTTGCCCGGCGTGTGTCGCTTCTCCCACCCGGACGATGGAAGTAATTTCTGCAAGTTCGGCGTGCGCCCCTCTTCCCAACATTGGACGGCCACGTCGTAGCGGAGCGTGTCCAACGTCACGAACAGGAGATGATGACTCCCAACAACTCGATTCATGTCGATCATGGAACACCGGATTTCACACGGATTTCAACTGCTCGTATCTTAACCGGCGAGAAGGTCAGGAACAACCAGAGTAGGTACACAAGGAACGGGGTATGAATGATTGTCGTGGTTGGTTGTTGATCGGGAAGTTGCTTTTCGCGGAGCGAAAAGTCACAAAAGACAAACAACTTTTCGCGGAGCGAAAAGCAACTTTATCAAATGCGACAGATCTTAGCCGTGGCCATCGTGACCGAACTAACCGAAATTCGGGATGCGAAAGGTCAGCACTTGGGCACCGCTTACCCAAGTTCCTTCATCGAGGAAGACATCGCGATTGCGAAAAGCCGGATAGCCGCAAAGGAGCCCGGATTGACGACAGCGCAGGTACTTGATTATCTACGCCGGTTAGCTGAGGAAGAGGAGAGCCCTGCGCGACTGTGAAAACGGATCACTTCTCCTCACATCGTTTGAATGAAGTCTTCGTGAGAGCATTACTTCCGCCGCTGCTTCTTTTTCTTCTTTCGGTCGGCGGCTCGCTCCTTGGCACTCTTCCGTTTTCCTGTGCCCACCTTGGCCTTGGGCATCATGGCGCCTGGGTCCATCATTCCCGACTGTCCCATCCCGGTGACCATCTTGATGCGTTGCCAGACGCTCATGTTGGCCATCTGGCGCATGAGAGTGCGGATCTGATCGAACTGTTTGAGGAATTGTTTGATTTCGGTCGGCTGGGTTCCACTTCCGGAAGCGATTCGTTTTCGGCGGCTCAAGTCGATGACGTCGGGATTCTTCCGTTCTTGCTTGGTCATCGAGTCGATCATGCCCTGGATTCGTTTGAAGGCTTGCTCGGGGTCTTCGCCTTCGGGGATCATGTCGCCCATGCCCGGCATGAGTTGGGCGACTTGTTTGATGCCGCCCATGCTCTTCATCTGCTCGAACTGCTTGCGGAAATCGTTCAAGTTGAAGTCGCCCTTTTCGAGCTTCTTCTTTTGCTTCTCGATTTCCTCCTCGGTCATGGCCTGTTGGGCGTCCTGGACCTTCTGGACGAGGGCCATGATGTCGCCCTGTCCGAGGATTCGTTGGGCCATTCCCTCGGGGCGAAACTCTTCGAGTTTGTCGAGTTTCTCGCCGACGCCGATGAATTTGATCGGGACTTGAGTCACCTCTTTGATCGACAACGCCGCCCCGCCTCGGGCGTCCCCATCCATCTTCGTCAGGATCACGCCATTGAGCGTTAACGCGTCGTTGAACGCCTCGGAACTCTTGACGGCGTCCTGACCGGTCATCGCGTCGGCGACGAGATAGACTTCGTCAGGATTACAGACCTTGTCGATCTGCTTCAACTCGTCCATCGGCATCTCGGCAATGTGCAGTCGGCCTGCCGTGTCGAGGATGATCGTGTCGAGCATGTTCTTCTTGGCGTAGGCGATGGCGTTCTTACAGACGTTGATGGGCGTCGGGCCTTTGACGTTCGGGTCGGTGCTCGCGGCCCCTTCGCTGTAGACGGCGATGCCGAGTTGCTCACCGATGACCTTGAGCTGTTCGACGGCGGCGGGACGTTGCAAGTCGGCGGCCACCAACAGCGGTTTGCGAGACTGGTTGTCGTGGAGTGTTTTGGCGAGTTTCCCTGCTGTTGTCGTCTTCCCGCACCCTTGCAATCCACAAAGCATCAACACCGTCGGGCGGTCCTTGGCGAACCGGATTTTTGGATCGACCGGCCCCATTAGCTCGACAAGTTCTTCGTAGATGATGTTAACGATTTGTTCGCTAGGATTGACGTTCTTGATGACTTCGCGGCCAACGGCCTTTTCGGTCACCCGGTCGATGAACTTCTTGGCGACGGAGAAGTTGACGTCGGCTTCGAGCAACGCACGCCGGACCTCGCGCAAACCATCTTTCATGTTGGCTTCGGTCAAACGACCACGGCCTGAGAGTTTCTTCAGCGCGTCCTTGAGGCTCTTTTGGATGGCATCAAACATAAATAGGGGCTTCCACTCAGTTTTGAGGCTACAGCGAAATACCGTCAGGCCCGGGAGAGTTTCATAACGGCGAATCGTTTCGAACGGTATATGTTACAATATCCGTCCAATACGGACAACGAAACTCAGTGTGGGGTATGGCAGGAGTGGCCCAGGAAATAGGACGTCTATTGTCGAGGATCTCGCTTGCAAAAGTGGATGTGTCGCTCCATCTAACCTGTCGCTCGACTCATCAATATCAGAATGCCGAATAAGGATGTTTTGAAAAACCTTTCGGATTTCGGTGCTTTGGACGCCTTCTGCCCGAATAATAGAAGATGGAGCGTAGTCTACTCCGGTCGCCGATTTGTCTCACATCGGTGCTCCATCACATCCTTTTTCTTGGAAAGAGACGACTGCAATGAGCCCCACAACAACTGCTGCCCGCAAGCCTTCGGTCGCCTCGCTTGGGCTTTTGAAACAAGTCGAGGACCTCGCACCCGAACCCCTCTTCGAGTCTGCCCCGATATATCAGGACCATTTATGTTTGGTTTGTGGCAAGAACGCGGCGAACACGGCCTTGCAAACGTCCAAGTATTCGAAGCCTGTCATTCCCATGTGTCCGAGTTGTTCGAGCCAGTGGAACACTTACGGATACAGTGCGTTGAAGCGGATCAAACCGTTTTCGTTGATGTTTAATGCCCTGAAATGGTACTTGATGAATCCCTTCAAACGGTCGCTCGTCTGGGGAGATCTCAACCGATTCCTGCGGTGGCAACGCAAGATGAACAAACTTCGGCAAGCTCATAAACGGGATGGCAAGAAGTAAGATAGGTTGCAGGCGTTTTCGATTTTCGTGGCAAGAGCGGAGAATCGAAGAAATCAGGGTCGTATTTTTGGTGGAGTTTCGGGGAGTGTAGGGGGTATTGAAGAAGAAAGAAAGAGAGAAGAGGGTTCTGTGTGGTGGTGTGTGCAGAGC
>CAYYUU010000613.1:0-5270 GCA_964474955.1 uncultured Alcaligenaceae bacterium
AGATTTGACGGCCAAGCCATAGGTCCCCTTGAGCATCGGCAAGACCTTCCGGACGGCTTGAACGAGGTCGCCGTTGAGGTGGAACGCGATGAGCTGGGCAATGACTTCGGTGTCGGTGTCGCTGCGAAACTGCACGCCCGCTCGCTGGAGTTGCTCGCGAAGGATGGTATAGTTCTCGATGACGCCGTTGTGGACGACGGCAACAAGATTGTCTCCGCCGATGTGCGGGTGGGCGTTTTCGTCCGTGGCAGCTCCGTGCGTGGCCCATCGAGTGTGGCTAATTCCGTGGCAACCGGGCGCGGGCTTGTCGGCCAGTTCTTGGACCAAATTCTTGATCCGTCCGGACTTCTTCCGCAGGTGCAGTTTGTCACCCGTGAGAGTCACCAAGCCGGCGCTGTCGTAGCCCCGATATTCCAAACGATGCAAGCCCTCAATCAAGAGCGGCTCGGCCTCTCGCCGACCAACGTATCCAATAATTCCACACATAGCATTCTGCCTCCGGTTGGTTGGGAGTTGAGGGTTGAGAGGGAGTTGAGAGACAACGGTTCGGCGCCGCGGGGCCACCAGAGAAATATGAGTCGTGCGTTGGGGATTGTGGGGAGAGTTGCTTTTCGCTCCGCGAAAAGTTGTCTGGCTTTCCAGACGTTCCGCGGGACGAAGGGCAATTTTCCCAAACACGACAGCTATCTATCCGAAGAGCCGAATGCAGCCGAAGCATGCAAATCCGATGCCTCCACTCGGCCGGGTGGAACGAGGGAACACGACGAGCCCGCGAACACCGACAATTTGTCACGCTGCCATGGCTCCGAATGAACTCTCGGACTGTCAACTCCCTCGAACTGTCAACCCCTGACTGTCAACTCCCTGACTTTTCGCACTTGGTAGGTATACCCAGAGGCCCAAAACGCTCCAACTCCAATTGACATCCGCGTCCTTGAATTCTCGGAACTTTCATGACGCCAAAGGTCCAGGTCGTATCCGGCCCCGTGACTTGCTACAATGACTCTCTGGCATCTTCTGTAGCTCACAAATCGGTCCCTCGGAAGGAGTCTGCTCGACGTGTTGTGTTTCGCGTCCCGCCCTGTGTGGTTGTCGACCAGAACAGCGTGGCGGAGAACATTCGTTCTTCCCGTTTCTCAATCGGAGAGGTCACGCAGACACGGCACGAGCGCCTCTTTGTGAGTCCGTTGGCATTCGACTACCAACGAAGGTTATCCCGTCATGAAAATTGCCATCATCAGCGACACCCACAATCGATACGATTCGGTCGAACGGGCCGTGAAACTGATAGATTATTACAACGTCGAGTTGACGCTCCACTGCGGCGACATCGAAGACGCCGACACCGTTTGGCTCTTCCAGCCAAACACCCATTTTGTGTTCGGCAATTGCGACAGGGATAAAACGAGTCTGCGCCAGGCCATCCACGGAATCGGTGCCACGCTGCACGAACCCTACGGATCGTTGGAACTTGGAGAAACAAAGATTGCGTTCTTACACGGTCACGTTCAAGAAGACCTCGACGACCTCGAATGGATGGACCACTACGACTACATCTTCCATGGACACACCCACGTTGCCGCAGAACGACAGCGAGGAAAAACGCGAATCATCAATCCCGGCGCACTGCATCGTGTGTCGACGAAGACGTTCGTCATCCTGGATTTGTCAACGGGCAAAATCGAATCGATCGAAGTGAAGTAACACTGTGTTTGTAGTTTCCTCTCGCAAAGCGCTCGAGATAGGTCTCCATGTCGACCACGGTCAATAATCCTCCCGGACGAACGTTTTATGTCCGCACCTTCGTGATCTCTCTGGTGATCGTTTTCGGGGGCCTCGCCACATTTCTGTTCGCCGTTCGGATGGAATCGACTGTGGCCGGAAAGGGGATTATTCGGTCTCGCCAAGAGGTAACGTTGCGAGCGAACGCCCCCGGAGTCGTGCAGTTGGGTTGGTACGAAGGGAAAGTCACAAAGACCCAAACTCCCGCGCTATCCTACCGAGTCGACGTGAAGGGAAATGGACTGGCCAAGACCGCAGATGGTAACTTCTTGATCGTCAAACACGACAAGACTCCCAACTCGAAGCTCCCGACGGACGACCGAGTATTTCGCGCATTGAAGGCAGGTGATTTTGTTTGGCCCGGCCAAGTTATGGCTGCCGTGCCCAAGTTTCAGGAAGAGCCGTTGACCGCGCCGACGTCTCCCGATTTATGGCTCGTCCAACAAGTCCACGTAGAACATCTTTCCGCCATCAAAGCAGGTGACAAAGTCGTGACGTTAGTCCCGGTCGATGGCGAGACCAAACAACCAATCGATCTCGTGGCCGACGTAACTTTCGACGAAGAGCACGCCGCCGAAGTCGCCCAAGGACAAACCGTGCGACTCTACAGCAACATGTATAACGCACGGTTACACGGAAAGGCCGAGGGCGTTGTGCGTTGGATACATCCCTGGATTTCGGAAAGTGGAACGGACGGACGACACATTCGCGTTCAGATCGAAATGACGCAAAGTCCGTTTCCGCTTCGTCTCGGCGCGGGAGTGGTGGCGAAAGTCGTCGTCGGCAGAAAGCCGGTGTATCGGATCATTTTGGAGCATTGAGCGGGCTCGTGTTTGATTCGTTCCTCTATCGACAATAGAATTTTTCGCGCTCACTTTCTCCATCTCATTCCGTTCAAACTCTAAACGGAAGAATGCCCGCATCTCGAGCAAAACCACATCGTGCTCCCTGGCGAAATCCTTCCGTACTTGAGCAAGTTCGAGGCGCAGGACGCACATTTCGAACGTCCCCCTCGCACAATTCCGTCATCACGATTCATCCCGATTGCTGGGTTTTCGGCGGCGGGTCAGGTGCAGCGCGTTACCAGTTCGTTCCCCTTTCATACCCCTGGACGGCTGCTCCTGCCCGCGCGTTTTCCCAAGTCCCTGGCGAGTGCATTATTGGGGAATCTTCGCGCCTTTGGGAATGGCTTTTCCTTCCCAGTAGACCGTTCCATCACGGAGTTCGATCAACCGGCTTCGGCTGCCGGGAAGAGGTTGCCGGCTCGTCTTGGGGAGCCACTTGGCCAGTTCCTTTTTTTTCTTTTCCCATTCCGTTTCGGACGCAAGGTTCGTCCACTCGTTCGGGTCCTCCTTCATGTCGTAGAGTTCCTCGGACCCGTCGGCATACCGGATGTACCGCCACTTTTCCGTCCGAACGCCGTGGTTGTTTGGTCCGTGCGTCGTGATGGCCGGCCAACGCCTCGGCGCCTTCGCGTTCTTCAGTTGGGGCACGAGACTATGTCCTTCGAGTCCCTTACGTTTGGGCAGACCACACAGTTCGACGAGCGTGGGATAAATGTCGAGCAGTTCTGCCGGTCGATTACACTTGGCCTTCGCGGCAATGCCCGGTCCAGCGAAGATGAGCGGGACTCGCGTCGAACGGTCCCAAAGAGTGTTCTTGCCGGTGATTCCCTTCTCGCCCAGATGGAAACCGTGATCCGACCAAATCACGATGATCGTGTTCTCGTCGAGGCCGCGTTCCCGCAGCGCCGCGAGGAGCCGACCGACTTGACTATCGACAAAACTGATGGTCGCCAGATAACTCCGAACCAACGGTTTCCACTGTTTGTTCTCCTTGACCCATTTGGCACGCGGTTCGGGCAAGTCCCAGTGCAGATACCACGAAAACCGAGGCGTGTCGTCTCGGTCATCGGCCTTCACGGGCGGCAGCTTCAACGTCTTGGTGGGATACAGGTCGAACCATTTTTTGGTCGCGTAACACGGAACGTGCGGACGTCGAAATCCGACACACAAGAAGAAAGGTTGGTTCTTCGGGAGGGTCTTGATTTTGCTGATCGCCCAGTCTGCCACCTTCCACTCGTCTTGTTGTTCGTCGCGTTCGGGGAAAATCCCCCAATCCATCAACGGCGTCCTTGCGGGCGTCTTGACGAATCGTTTTTTCGGACGAGGTTGGAGTCCACCGTGGTATCCCCAGACGCTAAACTCTGTTCCATTTTTTCGGCCTTGCTTTGGAGGATACGCGCTGTGATATACCTTCCCGGTCGTCAGGGTGATGTATCCGTTGGCTGCGAAATATTGCGGCAAGGTGACAAAATTGCGGAGTTTGGGATTCGTCCGAAACCATGGTTGGAGGGCGTACACTCCGCTCGTTGACGGCCGCAGGCTTGTCAACACGCTCGTGCGTGAAGGATTACACAGGGGTGACTGACAATGGGCATTCGTGAAGACCGTTCCGAGTTTTGCGACGGAATCAATATGTGGCGTCTTGACCTGTGGGTGACCGCCGAGACATCCGACCCAATCATTGAGGTCGTCGATCGAAATGAAAAGGACGTTCGGTCCCTTGGTCTTGCCACTTTTGGGCTGTGCGAAACTCGTCGTCGCGATAGTGGCGAAAGTCAGGACCCCGAGTATGATACGTAAGGTCGTCATGAGTCTCTCCTTGAGTTAGAGATGCGGGTCTGTGCGATTCCAAAGAAACATCTTCGACCATTGAAAATCAGACGGCAACTTCGCATTTTGGAAAGTTGCTTTTCGCTGGGAAACGGTCAAAAGTGAGTATCCGGTTTTTCAAAGTCCCTCGCCCCGCTGGCTACAAGCTCTCCGGAGAGCCGCGTTTTGTCCAAACGTTTCGTCAGGTGCTTCGCGGCTTGGGAGCACACTCGGATCGCCTCTTTGGCAGGCATTCGTTAGGCCAAAAAGGACAAACCAAGCGAAAGATCGACCAAAATAGCTCCGGGAAGTTTTTGTCTATGCTCTTCGTCAGCTGGTTTGCGGCCTGGGAGCACACCTCGACGGCGTCTCTCGGGGGAATACGTTGAACCACTCGATGCAAGGCAACTATCATCGATCGCAAAAATTGTGAACTGATAGACTTTGAATAGCCTGTATTGCTCAGACCTCGTGTAATCTCAAGAACGACCCGTTTCGCTACTTGTGGGTTTAACCCTCCCAAATTGGCCGATATCAAAGCTACCCGTAACTTCTGTTGGTCAGTCGCATTTTCATTCGTCAGTTCATCCATCAAGATCCTTCAACTGCGTCTCGACGGTGTTGACGCAACCCAACAGTAGCAACCAACGCATATTGGCTCCGGCTGGATAATTGTCGCGTAGTCCAAGGAGATCGCAACGCCTCTTCCACAAACTTAATCAGTAGTTTCTTGGAAAACACAGATGTTTGACTGAGTCGTTGAACTGGCTTGTGGGGTTGTGAAAGAGTACCTCGTGGTTGATGGTGAAGGTAACAACAAATCTTCCCTTCAAC
>CAYYUU010000614.1:0-5260 GCA_964474955.1 uncultured Alcaligenaceae bacterium
AGAAGATCGAACGCAATGAACGAGCCCCTCTCAGGAAACAAACCAGGGATTGGCTCCAAGCCGATTTGAAGGCCTATCACAAACTCTGGAAGCAGAGTCCTTCGGACACCATTTTCGCCCAGGATCGTTTGAGCTACTGGCTCAAGGATCCGGATCTATCGAGCGTTCGCAACAAACAAGCCATCTCCAAACTCCCCAAAGCCGAACAAGCGGCCTGGCGCAAACTTTGGTCGGATGTGAAATCCCTTCAGCAAACAATCCGGGCCAGCTACAAAGAAACCAAAACGAAGGGCCAACTCAGCTCGAAATCCTCCAAAGCGTACGGTTGCTATTACCAAGACCACAAAATCCAACTGAAAGCCAACCGTTATTACGCCTTGGAAGTACGAAGCCAACAATTCAATAGCTTCCTAATCCTGCTCAACCCTACGGGCAAACGCAGGCTGTTAGACAACAACGACATTGTTCCAAAGCAGAACTTGAACTCGCGAGTCGTTTTCCTGTCACCCAAGACAGCAACGTATCCCATCCGCGTGACGACAGCTATTGGACGCCAGACCGGAGCATACACTCTGCATGTGTTCGACCTTGGGCCGGTAAAAGTAGTGCAGGGCTCGATCACAGTGAAAGACCCCGAACGGACCCACGTACTCAAAATGAAAGCAGGCCACACCTTCGTTATCGATATGCGAAGCAAGCAGTTCGACACGTATCTGAGACTGCATGATTCCAACGGAGAAAAACTGGTCGAGAACGACGACTTTACCAAGAATAGCTTGAACTCGCGTATCCAATACACGCCCAAGACAACCGGAACTTATCGCCTCGTCGCCACATCGATCCAACAACGAGGTCGTGGACAATATGAGATCATCATCCGAGAGTTCTCCAAACGTCCTTGACGGAGCATCGCAAGCCAACGATTCCCTCTTGGCAATCGTTGGCTCGTCGATATGACAAATCTAGTGGCTCCATTTGCCGAAACACAATTCCCGTCCCTTTTCGGACGGCTCACCCATTTTGTCTTGAGGATCCCCACTCATGGTCGAGGCCCGACCGCAAGCCGTCACCGGACTAGTTCCACCCCAGCAAGGCGAAGCCGTCATTCGTGAAAAATGGCCCATGTGTGTCGTCCGGTATCCGGGCATCGGAACGATCGGGCGCATACTGACGCAGACGATCATCTTGGCTCCCGTCGGATGGTTGTTGATGGCTCCATGTTTTTTGCTCAAGATCGCTCCGTGGACCATGCGGCGGTACACGCTCACGAACAAGAGGGTGCGGATCCGCAAGGGTTGGGCCGGGACTTCTTCGGAGTCCGACCAGATACCTTTGGAAGCCATCGACGAGGTGGTCGTCAAGACGGATTCGAATAGCGATTATTGGCGTACGGCGACGCTCGAAATTGTCTCCAACGGCGATGTCAAGTTGTCGTTGCCCGGAACGCCCGAACCGGAGTCATTCAAACACGCAATTGTGAACGCGTGCCAGGCTCTCGTTCCCGAAAAGGCCAAACGCATTCCGTTCGTCCCGGCAGGTTGATGAACCGTAGGACAGGTTTTTAACCTGTCTGGGAAATGCACGGGACGGGTTTTTAACCAGTCCTGCGATCCAAACCCCCAGCCCCGTCCGAAGCCCCAAACGACCACGCGCAAGCCGGAACTCTCTGTTCACACCGGCCAAACTCCAGTATGCTAGAAGGGATTCGAAAAACACTTACGGCGTAAGGACAGCCTTCGGGAAGGCGGATGATTCTCGGACGGCTCACCTCGGACCGAAGCGAAATGGTACGGACACCGAAGCTGGGGTACAACATCTCTATGGCTGTACTCGTCACCCTCCAAGGCCCGAATGCGGGAGAACAGTTCCCAATCCAACGACCAATCAACGTGCTTGGTCGTCAGGGGGA
This sequence comes from uncultured Alcaligenaceae bacterium, assembly GCA_964474955.1. GTDB lineage: Bacteria > Planctomycetota > Planctomycetia > Gemmatales > Gemmataceae > CAYRFQ01. The sequence goes on from CAYYUU010000614.1 coordinate 1,910, forward strand.
TTCTACCGTCTGTTTGCTGGCCAAAGCCGTCAGTCGCCAACATGCCCAAATCGTATGCGAAGACGGAAAATACTCCATCGAAGATCTCGACAGCAGCAACGGGACGTACCTCAACGGCAAACGTGTCAATCCACGCGTGCGAGTTCCGCTGACCGAACGCGACAAGTTGCAGATCGGGCCATACGTTTTTGCGTTACGCCAAGAACCAACTGTCACGCCGACCGAATCCCAACTCGTCATTCGAGAACAAGTCAGCGCCGTCGGAATTAACGAAACTGTGTACGGACAAGCGGCAGCGCACAAACTCCAGTGTGTTCTTGAGATATCCCAGCTCCTCGCTCGAACTCTGGAAATCGAGCCGCTCTTGGCGAAGCTGATGGATCAAATCTTGCGTTTGTTCCCGCACGCCGACCGGTGCATGGTGTTGCTCCTCGACGAGGATGACCACCTCGTCGTTCGCGGCCAGAAGAATCGCTACGCCGACGAAGACGACGCCCACCCCTACAGCCGAACGGTAGTTCGCAAAGCCCTCACCGAGGGAGTCGGGCTCCTGAGCGAAGACGTGATGTCTGACCCACGTTTTGATGCCAGTGCAACGCTCACGTCTTTGAACTTGCGGTCGCTCCTTTGCGTGCCTTTGATTTGCCAGGATGGTCGGCGTTTGGGTATCATCCAGGTCGATCGATTCCACCACGGCAGGCCATTTCAAGCCGGCGACCTCCACCTATTGACGACCATCTGTCATCAAGTTTCGGTGGCTCTCGATAACGCCGCCTTACACGCCGAGTTACTCCAAAAGGAGAGGTTGAAGCAGGAGCTTGCTCTCGCTCGCGAAATCCAACAAGGATTTATGCCGAGCGATTTCGACGACTTCCCCACGGACGGTTATGAGTTGTATGCCCGAGTGGATCCGGCGAGAGAAGTTTCCGGCGATTTGTATGATTTCGAACGTCTCCCCGACGGACGTTTGGCGATCTTCGTAGGAGACGTCTCCGGCAAAGGCATGCCCGCGGCCCTTTTCATGGTTGCGGTCCGGACGCTTGGACGGCACCTCGCGTCGGAAGGACTCAGTCCGGCGGAAACGTTGACGAAGTTGAATGCGGCTCTCGCTCAAGACAATCCGTCGGGCATGTTCGTGACGCTCGCCCACGGAATTTACGATCCACACGAAGGAGAACTCGTTTTGTCATCGGGCGGGCACCACTGGCCGTTGTTGCGACGTGCGAACGGGGATGTGGAAGAGATCGAGCAACGCCCAGGTCGAATGCTTGGTTATCCGGGCTTGGAGTTAAATCTTCAGGAACTCCAGTTCTCTCTGAAACCGGGCGATACTCTCGTGTTCTACACAGACGGATACACCGAAGCGAAGGCCGGACCGAAAAAAGAAATGTTCGGCCTTGGGCGCCTCCTCGAACTTGTCGAGCAATTCGACCAAACTATACCACTTCCCGAATGCGTCGAATTGGCCAAAATGGCCGTCCACGAATTCACCGGCGTGAAGGAACTGTACGACGACTTGACGTTGTTCTTGCTGCGGCGGATTGCGAGGTAGTCTGTAAGAGCAGATTCACAAGTGTTGCATTTGTCTTGAGCCGCGCGGCGGCGATAGATCTTAGCCGTGGGTGTGAACCCACGGAGAGGAAGAACGCTCCCCTTCCCACCGCGGCCTCACGGCCACGGCTAAGATCTGTCGCCGCTGCGCGGCTCCCAAACAAACCCCAAAAACATTCGTTATCTGCCCCTCTTCCGATCTCTCGCCTCAAATCTCCCAGTGCCCAGAAAACCTCGCCCTCGGAAAAATCTCGTTCACTTCTTCCAACAACAGAGGCCACACATCCCTCGTGTATCGCTCCGACAAGTGAAACAACACGAGTTCGCCGATGTCCGCTTGGGCCGCCAGTTCGGCAACTTGCTTCGTCGTCATGTGGTAATTTCGAAGAGCCAACTCGACATCATCGTGGCGATATTGACATTCGCAAACCACCGTCGAGCATCCTCGCAGAGCCGGAACGAGATGGTCCATCGCATCCTGGTCGAGCCGAAAGTCGGTCAAATACGCAATCGATGCCCCGGGCGTTTCGATGATGAGTTCCTTGCGTAACTCGGCAAACGAATGCTCGTTGCCATCGATTTCGATGGTCTCGCGTTCGGATTTGGCGGCCTTCAGTTCGTTAATCCAGGGACCCGGACGAAGCCCGAGCGTTTGCAATTTCTCCGTGGCCACGTTGAGTTTGGCGGGCTCACGCACGACGTAGGCGAGCGAAGGCGTCATGTGATCCATTACATACGCTTCCACGATGTAATGTGGCGACTCAAACAAAACCGCTTCCCACGGCGTTGTCCCGTTGGGATGGGCGGGCGTGAACGTCTGTGACGTGTGGAACACCCAACTCCGAATTTCGTCAGGATGAACGTCCTGGACTTGCCAGGAGACTTTCGAGTCTTGGCCGAGGTTCCACATATAGCCGCGGAACCGACCTTGCATGATTTGCGACGTCTCGGGCGGTCCCCAGAGAATGTTCGGTTTGGCTTCGCGGTTGAAAACGGCGCGGAAAAAAGCATCGAATCCGGCGACGTGATCCATGTGCAGGTGGGAGAAGAACAGGTGGTCGATCTGGAGGATTTCCGAGAGGGTCAGTTCGTCCAAACACCCGTAGCCGCAGTCGAACAGGATTCGGTCGATTCGTTGGCCGCTGTTGATCCGGACCAATAGCGCGTTATCCCGGACGGGTTGTCCCAAGATTTGATGTTCGATGCTCATCGATCCTGACCTTTGTTCACCTTCCGTGGGCGGTTCGAAGCAGGCACCGCCGAGCCACGACAATATCCGGCTTTTCGATGTGAGAAATGTTCTCACGCTTCACACCTTATCGTATGCCCGCGAAGGCTCCCTACCAGGGAAATTGGTGTGAGGTTCTGGAGAAACTTTGTGAGAATCTAATAAATGATAGGGGAATCAGACGGGAGAAATCATCGAGAAGTGCAAAAAAATTGGATCGGTCAAACTACAAGGTGCTGCCATTCCTTGAAGCCAAACCGACCCAAAGCACGATGACGAGTAGAAGATAGATTGGTCAAACCATTGCCGATCTGTGTCTGTTCGATCTTGCGATCGCTCACCCCCCGGTGTCAGAGCACTTCACGGCAATCCAAATCCATCCTCACTTCGAAGGTACGATGCGCGTCGGCACGGTTTATTGTGGGAATTTTCGAAAACTCGGAAAAAAAATGTTGCGGTGTGGTTTTGGACACATCCGCCCCAACCCTCGCGCGACACGAACACGGGTCTCGAACCGTCTTCTCCTACTGGCGTTGAGCAATTCTCCGACCATCGCGAGAATGTATTCGTCG
>CAYYUU010000615.1:0-5254 GCA_964474955.1 uncultured Alcaligenaceae bacterium
ACGTCCGCGAAGAACTCGACCTCTCGCGTTTCGAAAAGCTGACCGAGAGTAAATTGTCCAACGGCGAATGGGTCAACATCCTGCGTCCGGATCAGAAGCTCAAGGTGGGTGAACGGGGGAAACTCTCCATCGAACTCCCGGCCCTCTCGGGAACGACATTCGTCTGGAAAAGCAACGAGCGGAAGTCGCGCCGATGAGCACGGTCGGAGGCCGCTGTTTTCCGAGCGTGGGGCACACGCTCCACGCATTCGCAACACGCTTCGGACCAAATTGCGACACCAATTTATCCGTCCGTCCCACAGAATTGAATTTCACAGGCTGGTATTTCGAACGATAATGGAAACTAGGAATTGATCTGGGTTCCAACCGACAACGACCTGCCAGAACGTGAAATAGGCTCTGGAAAAATAGCCTGCCATATATAAATATATATATTCTGTGGATGCCTACGATGCGCCGATACATCTCGCTAATCTTGTTATTCGTCTGTGGGGTCGCCCACGCCGACGAATCGCCGCGGCCCGTGGATTACACATCCGAAATAAAGCCGATTCTCCAATCTCGTTGTTACGCTTGCCACGGAGTCCTCAAGCGCCGAGGCCGTCTGCGTGTCGACACCGCTCAACTCCTCCGAAAGGGTGGCCGACACGGAGCCGCCATCACTCCCGGTCATTCAGCCAAGAGTTTGCTTATCCGGCGAGTAACGGCGAAGGACAAGAGCGACCGCATGCCGCCCGAAGGCAAGCCGTTGACCACAAAGCAAGTTGCTCTGTTGAAGACATGGATCGATCAAGGGGCCAAGGCTCCCGACGAACCGACTCCGGCCCATCCGCGAGAACACTGGGCATTTCAACCGATCGTCCGACCGAAAGTCCCCGCCGTTGCCAATTCCGAATGGGTGAGGAATCCGCTCGACGCATTCATTGCCAAGCAACACAAGCAACACGGCCTCAAGCCGCAACCAGAAGCACCGCGCGCGATTCTCATTCGGCGGCTTTATGTGGACCTCATCGGTCTCCCGCCTTCTGCCAACGAAATCAAAGATTTCCTTTCCGATACGTCACCGAACGCTTACGAAAAAGTAGTCTCTCGTTTGCTCGCTTCGCCTCATCACGGCGAACGTTGGGCGCGACACTGGATGGACATTTGGCGTTACAGTGATTGGTCGGGCTTTAACGGACAACTTCGGCACAGTCAAAAACATATATGGCACTGGCGTGATTGGATTGTGGAATCTCTCAACGCCAACAACCCGTACGACGAAATGGTGCGGCAAATGCTCGCCGCCGACGAACTCTATCCGAACGATCTGAAGAAACTACGAGCTACCGGCTATCTCGCGCGGAACTATGTGTTGTTCAACCGCAATCAGTGGCTCGACAACGTTGTCGAACACGTTGGCAAAGGTTTCCTCGGCCTCACTATGAATTGTGCCAAGTGTCACGATCATAAATATGACCCAATCACTCAGCCGGACTACTATGCGATGCGCGCATTCTTCGAACCGTATCACGTCCGGCTCGACGTCGTTCCTGGTCAACCAAATCTAGCAGTGGACGGTGTTCCGCGGGCGTTCGATGGATTGCCAAAGGAACCGACTTATCTTTTCGTGCGGGGAGATGAAAACCGACCCGACAAATCGAAGGTCATCACACCGGACATCCCGGATCTCTTGTCGTTCACCAAATTGTCGATCAAGCCCGTCTCTCTTCCCGTCGAAGCCTGGCAACCCGAACGCCAACCTTGGATCATCCAAACACACCTGACGACGGCGAAGAAGAAAGTCGAAGCAGCGATGCGAGCGGTCGAGCGGTTCCAAAAAGCCCAACAGAGAAAACAGGGAGACGAAGCAAAGGCCAAGCAGAAAGTTGCGGAAGCCACGCTTGCGTTGGCGAAAGCCGAACTCACGAGCCTCGAACGACGGGCTGCCGCGCTCCGAGCTACATGGGGTCAAGGCCGCAAAGCTACTGGGTACGTCAAAGACGCCAAAACTACAGTTGAAAAAGAAAAGGCTATCGCGGCGGTTCGAGCGGAGCGAGAAGTTGCCGTAGCAAAAGCACGAAAGGTCCTCGCCGACGCCGAACTCGTGTTGGCCCAAGCGAAAGGCGACAAAATCAATACGGCAGGCGTGAACGTATACAAAGCGCAAGAGGCCTTGACCCAGACTCAGAAGAAAGCCAAGCAGCCCATCCAGGCAAATGATCGATATGCCTTATTCGTCGGAGCGAAATGGACCCCCACGCGATTCCGAACGTCAACTCGCAATGACCCCACCGTGCCCTTCGTTCCGCAAAGCACCGGACGAAGAACAGCACTCGCGAAATGGATCACCGACTCACGCAACCCTCTGACGGCACGAGTCGCGGCGAATCACATCTGGACGCGACACATGGGAACGCCGTTGGTGGCGAGCGTCTTTGATTTTGGGTTGAACGGAAAAGCGCCGACCCATCCCGAACTTCTCGACTGGCTCGCCTCCGAGTTGATCTCCAGCAATTGGAACATGAAGCACTTGCATCATTTAATTGTGACTTCGGCGACATACCGTATGACGTCATCCCTGGCGAATGCCAAGACCAACCTTGCCAAAGATCCGAACAACGTCCGATGGTGGCGGCGCGTGCCGATCCGCCTGGAATCGCAGGTCGTCCGCGATTCGCTTTTGGAACACGCGGGGACGCTCGACAAAAAACTCGGTGGGCCGTCCATCGTTGCGAAAAATCAAGCTGCCTCGAATCGCCGGAGTCTCTACTTCGCGCACTCGGCCACCGACCGCAATCAATTCCTCGGCGTGTTCGACGAGGCGATGGTCAAAGAGTGCTATCGTCGCGAACAAAGCATTGTCCCACAACAAGCTCTGGCGTTGACCAATAGTAAATTGGTCCTCGACGCATCGCCGAAGGTCGCGGCAAGGCTCTCGCGTGGCACCGAAGACGACTCCGGTTTCATTCGCAAAGCGTTTCTGGTTTTGCTTGGGATCACCGCGAGCGATGCGGAAATCTCCGCGTGTCAGAGGGCCCTCCAAACTTGGCGAAAGTTACCCAACGGCACAACCGACAAGGCCCGCGCCCATTTAGTTTGGGCGCTGATCAATCACAACGACTTCGTGACACTCCGATGAGAAACGAGTTCCTCGATATGACCCCTCGCACCTTCACCGCCTTCGGCGAATCGTTACCTCGGCGCACGTTTCTTGCCAACATGGGTTTCGCGGGCTTGGCGTTAACCGCCATGCTTCACGAAGACAGTAACGCGAGCAACACGACTTCGACTCCGCGACGACCTCACTTTCCGCCGAAAGCCAAGAGCGTAATTTGGCTATTCATGAACGGCGGCGTGAGTCACATGGAGAGCTTCGACCCCAAGCCTATGCTCAACAAATATGGCGGCAAAACGATCGCCGAGACGCCATTCGCAGACGTGCAAAATCCCGAACGATTGGCCATCGAACGTCTCGTCGTCCCCGATGCCAACGGCAATCAACGAAACAGATTGTATCCGCTCCAGGTCGGTTTTCGGAAACACGGCCAAAGCGGAATCGAGGTAAGTGATTGGTTCCCGCATCTCGCCCGGCATGTGGACAAGCTCGCTATCGTTCGGTCGATGTGGACGACCGATAGTAACCACGGCGCACAGACTCAATTCCATTCGGGCCGTCACCAGAACGACGGACAGTTTCCCACTCTTGGGGCGTGGGTGAACTACGGGCTCGGGTCACTCAACGAAAACCTTCCGCAATTCATTTCGATTGGGACGCGGCCCGTTTGGAATCGGCGAGATAGTTCTTACCTTGGCCCGCGATATGACTCGGTCCCACTCCGGATCGATCCGAGAAACCCTCTCGCGTACGCGCGTCCGCAACGGCCAGTCTCCAACGAAGCGCGTGCCGTCGGGCAAAACCTGATTCGAGAACTCAACCAGTTGCGAAGCACCGAATATCCGAACGATCCCGCTCTGGCGGCCCGCGTGGCGTCTTACAAGCTGGCCTATCGGATGCAAACGGCCGTCCCCAACGCGGTGGATTTCTCTCGCGAAACGGCAGAGACCAAAGCACTCTACGGACTCAACCAGCCGCATTGTCGTTCTTTCGGAAGTCAGTTGCTTGCGGCTCGGCGATTCGTTGAACGAGGAGTCCGGTTCGTCCAAATCCAATACGGCGGCGGAGGAGCCGGCGCGTGGGACGCCCATCGCGGTCTGCAAGCTAACCATTCTCGAAACGCAAGGGCGGTCGATCAGCCAATCGCGGGATTGTTGACGGACCTCGACCGACGCGGATTGTTGGACGAAACGATCGTCGTCTTTGCCACGGAGTTCGGACGCACGCCCGGCTCGCAAGGCGGAAACGGACGAGACCACCACATCTTTGGATTCAGTGTGTGGTTGGCGGGAGGTGGACTCAAAGGCGGAATCGTTCACGGCGCGACCGATGAGATCGGTTTCCACGCGGTCGAAAATAGACATTATGTGACGGACATACATACCACTATCTTGCGACAGTTAGGACTCGATTCGCATCGGTTAGAAATTCCCGGTCGCCAACGTTTGGAGATCGATCACGGACATGTGATTCGAGAGATTATTGCGTAGGGGAGTTTGGGCGTGTACTTCATTGCTTAGATTCCACCCTTGCAAACATGCTTTCAACATAAACAACAGGACGTGGAGGACGAACCCATGACCGGGACCTCGAATAAATCAGTTCGGCCGGGCAAACTTCCACCTGACTGGCTCCTCTTGGTATCAATATTGGCCATAGGTATTGGCCTTCTACTTCCTGCCATTCCCAAAATCCGAGAGGCAGCCAAACGACAGAGCACTTCTTCGAAGCTGGAAGAAATGCTCAAGGAAAAAGGAGTGAACCTCAAAGAAATCGATTGGGACGGGTCGGAGCGCCTCCGAATTCAGATCCGCTCGTCCCAGCTTAACCAGAGAGAACTCCGAGATATTCTTTCTCAATTCTTGTTCACCAGCGAGATTCGCATTCGAATAGCCGAAGTGACTGTTTGGGAGAACTCGGGAGAGGAAACCAATTATTCTTTTGTTTTGACTCGAGAAGTGGAGAAATCACCGTGAGCCCTTTGGTTCGCAGAGCCGGACAGAAATCATCCATCCGGCTCTTAAATAGATTTTCACATATACAAAGACTATGCGTCTGCAATCACAACATTATTCGGCGAGTTAAACATAATAAACGCATCATCAATGGACAGAGTCGACGGCAAAGTCATAATAAATAATCCACCTCCATCAGTCG
>CAYYUU010000616.1:0-5244 GCA_964474955.1 uncultured Alcaligenaceae bacterium
TCTTCAGGCCACCAGTCTCTCTTAACTGGTGGTCCAGTTTTCGGGGTCCATTATAGCAACTCACATCTTGGGTCGCCTTGTTCTTCGAGATAGTCAGCCAGGATGAACGCCACGTTCGGATCCTCAGGGATGGCGTTGAGAAGAGAATCGAAATCAGACACGGGGTTTACTCCGAAATTTGAACGCATCGAAATCCGCCCCTGACCTTCAGCGGCTTGCTCCGGCGTCGAGCCGCCGAGCGAGTCCCTTCAGTCCCAAAGCTCTCAGGCCCGCCTCGTAACACTCGTCGACGAAGTTCTGGAGAGTTTGGTGGACCGAGAGGATCGACTTGATTGTTCGTCGAGTAATCCGCGTAGCGATCTTCGCACCACTCTTCAACATCTCCGTGCATTTGATAGAGTCCCCAACTGTTTGGGGGATACGCTTTCACTTCAGAAAGCCCCTCCCCTCCGATGTTGGCGTGCTCCTTCGTCAGCTTGTTCCCAAACCAGAAGGGGGTCGTGGTTCCCGCCCGACAAGCATATTCCCACTGGGTCTCTGTCGGTAGGAAAGTCCATCGTCCGGTAAGCGACCAGAGCTTTTCGCAAAACTCTTGACATTCGAACCAATTGTGGCCCTGGCTTGGCCGTTCGTCTCCTTGGGTGTATTCGGGGGCATAGTGCTTCGGCTCATGATCCATCAATTGGCGCCATTGGAGTTGCGTCACCGGCGTTCGCGCCATCCAGAAGCCTTGCGTCAGTTCCACTTGGTGTTGGGTCTCGTCATCCTCTCTCCCCACTTCGTCTGCTGGACTGCCCATCAAGAACTTTCCCGGCGGTATCCACACGAAATCCATTCCAATCTCGTCGGTGTAAGTCGGTACGACCGGTTCAAGTCCTTCGACCAAGATTAACTCGCGCATTCGCTCTTCCATGGCCAAACGGTTCGGAGTTGTTTCAATCATGTCTTTCAAGGTGTAAGACAACCGGAGCAACTCACATCGCGGGTCGCCATGTTCTTCCAGATAATCAGCAAGGATGAACGCCACTTTTGGATCTTTGGGGATGGCGTTCAGCAGAGATTCAAACTGGGACATTGAGTTGGTCTCGAATGAGATGGTCCGGAAGATTAAATTCCGACAAGCGTTTGGTGGACATCGACAACAGTCCTGGTCTAGCAATAAGGTATCAACATAAAGTAGAACTCTCGATTGTAACCTATTTTGCATATGCCCAAGACACAACTCTCTGACCCGGACGTCTCGCGAATCATCGAAATGGCGTGGGAGGACCGAACACCATTCGAAGCCATCGAAGACACATACGGCCTCAAAGAACAACAAGTCATCGAACTGATGCGGCGCGAGATGAAGCCCTCGTCTTTCCGGATGTGGCGAAAACGCGTAAACGGCCGCAAGACGAAACACCTGCGGCTTCGCTCACCCGACGTCAATCGTGCGTACTGCCCGACACAATACAAACCGCGCAGTTCTCGGCGAAAATAAAGTCGTTCGAAGCAACGCGCCGCCTTTCTCCCAAATTTTCGCACACGCTACAATCGCCGCGTCCCTTTTATTTTCCCAAACTCCCCTTGGCATGAATTAACCATTTGGTTAATTTACTCTTGTCATCACTTTTCTGAACCGATATACACTAAGGTGAACTGCAGATCAGTTCTGTGGTTTAGTATATCGTTCGACCCAACACAATCCGACAGGAGGGACACATGCCAGTAATGACCAAGTACGAACACGGACAGTTCTCGTGGGTAGATTTGGTGGCTCACGACATGCCCAAGGCGAAGGAGTTCTACATGAATTTCTTCGGCTGGGACTGTGCCGAAGCGGACACGCAAGGCGGCCCGCCTTACGGGATGTTCAAGCTCAATGGGCACGACGTGGCGGGCATTGGTCAGATGTCCGAGGAGATGAAAGCTGCTGGTGTTCCTCCGATGTGGAACTCCTACATCAATGTCGACGACATCGAGGCCGTTGTCAAGAAGGCTGTGGAACTTGGCGGCGAAGTGACCGTCCCCGTCATGCAAGTAATGGACGCCGGTTGGCTCGCGTTCATCCAAGATCCCACTGGGGGCAACGTGGGACTCTGGCAAGCTGGCAAGCACTGCGGCGCGACACTCGTCAATGACCCGGGAGCGTTTTGCTGGAACGAATTCAACACTCCCGACATCGAGAAGGCCAAAGACTTCTTCGGCAAGTTGCTCGGATGGGAATTCGAACTCAACCCCAATGGGCCGAGTGTTTATTACATCATCAAGATCGGTGAAAATCAGAACGGTGGCTTGCTCCAGATGACCGAAGAGTGGGAAGGTGTGCCGCCACATTGGATGGTCTACTTCACGACGACCAACATTCAGGAAAGCATCACGAAGTTTTCGAAACTCGGCGGTCAGGTGTGTGTGCCGCCGTTCGACATTCCGATTGGCAAACTTTGCGTGTTGACCGACCCGCAAGGAGCGGCCTTGAGCTTGTTCGAGTTCGCGAAGACGCCAGCGTAGTTCGTCCTCTTGAGGGTAGTTCTTCCCGAGAATGTTCCGGCGTTCTCGGGCCCTTCTGTAGATCATTTTTCTCGTCCCACCATCCTGCCCACGTTGAATCGATCATTCGCGCCGCCTTGTCTTGGCCTGGTTCGCTCAAAGCCCTACAATGCTGGAAGAGAAATTCGCACCCAGCAGGACAACATCATGAGCGAACAGACGGAGGCGGAGTCGTTGGAACCAAAGTACAAACGGGTCTTGCTCAAATTGAGCGGCGAGGCCTTTGGTGCTCCCGGCACGGGCGTTGACCCAGACGACACGCTGAACATTGCCCATCAAGCCAAACGGGTGGCCGAGCGAGGCGTCGAACTCGCCATCGTTGTCGGCGGCGGGAACATCGTCCGAGGTTCGCAATTCACCAGCAACAACGACACGACCAAACGAGCCACCGCCGATTACATGGGCATGCTTGGGACCGCCATCAACGGCCTCGCGTTGCAAGATGCACTGGAGAGCTTAGGGTGCGAGACGCGTCTGCAAACGGCCGTCCGGATGGACGCCGTGGCCGAACCGTACATACGTCGTCGTTGTGTTCGACATCTGGAGAAGGGCCGCATCGTGATCCTGGCAGGCGGGACGGGCAACCCTCTCGTCACGACCGACACCGCAGCGGCGTTGCGAGGGCGGGAAGTCGAAGCCGACGTGTTGATGAAGGCGACCAAAGTCGACGGAGTCTACAACGCCGATCCCACTACCAATCCGCACGCGATTCGCTACGATAAATTGACGTTCGACCAGGTCATTCGGGACAGCTTGAAGGTCATGGATACGTCCGCCATCGACCTCTGTCGGGATGGCCCTTTGCCCATCTTGGTGTTCAATTATCAAGTCGAAGGCAACATAGAAAAAGCCATCGCGGGCCATTCCATAGGCACGTTAGTCACCACTCAGTGAGAGAGACGATCACATGACAAGCGACGAAATTATTATGGACGCCGAAGAGCGTATGGAAAAGGCAGTCACCCACTTTCGGGATAACCTCAAGGGTCTGCGCACCGGTCGAGCGACTCCCGCCTTGGTCGAAAACATCAAGGTGGATTACTACGGGAGCCCGACTCCTCTCAAGCAAATCGCCAACATAAACACGCCCGAGCCCCAAACGATCGTCATCCGTCCCTTCGACCAGGGAGCCTTGAAGGAAATCGATAAGGCCATCCGCGCTAGTGACCTTGGATTGGCTCCGAATAACGACGGAAAGATCATCCGTTTGCAGGTTCCTCCGATGAGTGGGGATCAGCGAAAGAAGATCGTACAGGGCGTGAAGAAATCTGCCGAAGAAGCCAAGGTCTCTTGCCGAAACGTGCGTCGAGATGCGAACAAGCATTTTGACCAAGCCGAAAAAGACAAGTCCATGAGCGAGGACGAGCGAGACTCCGGCAAGGACGAAGTCCAGAATCTGCTCAAGAAATTCGAGGAGCAGATCACCGAACTCGCCGACAAGAAGTCCAAAGAAGTGATGGAAGAATAACACTCTTTTCCGCGTTTGCGATGGCAGGTTTTCTCTCGGAAATCGTCGATGAATCAGTTCCTGATCGTCCTTGCATGTGTCGTCGCGGCGCTGATTGTTTGGCAGGTCTATTTGTTAGCGACGGCAGACGTACGGTTTCAGAACTTGATTCTCGGAACCGTACACGAGCACAACGCCCGCGTTTTGGAATGTCATCTGACCGAACAAGACCGCAAGTGGTACTTGCCGTGGCGAAAGTATCGCTACGCCGTCCGCTATCAAGAAGAGAAAGGCCCAGAACATCATTCCGTGTGGAAGGGCACAATTCTATTTTTCCACGTCGCGGTCGAGTGCACCGAAGATAATCCCGTGGAGACGTTCCCGCTTAACTAAACTCGAGCCAGGGATTTCGTCTCGGTTCCAACTCCTCGCAGCGTTTCTCCAAGACTTCCATTCGGCTCTCTAACTCTCGAATGCGTCTGTCCTTTTCGAGGCTTTCTTTCTCCACACGTTCGAGATCGTCGACCAAGCAATTCAGTGCGTTGAGGCTCGCGTGGTTCCACAACCGTTGCGGGATAGTTATCACTTTGGCGATTTGCAAAAACAACCATACAACGCCCCAGGCAATTGGCCAGAGTGGTCCGCGGAATCGACGCAATGGTGGGACTTGTGTTCCCACGTCGGCGTGATCGTTCGCATGCTTTAACTCGGCCCGTACGGCCAGCCAATTGACTCTAGCTCGTCGCAAGACGCTTTCGACGATCCGTTGTCGTTTCTTACCTTCGATGGGGACGGCGACATAATCCCATATGTCCCGTTGGTGGGCCCTCTGCAGAAACGACTTTGAGTCGAGTCGTTCTCCCGTTATGGCATAGAGGACATAGTCTTGGGATTCCCAAAACTGATACATGTCCAGAGGCTCAACGCCATATTCCTGGTTGGACATCGTTCCGAACTCAAAAGCGACGACCGGCCTATATTGGGAAAGGCATTCGACCGCACCCCGAAGGATGTGTAGCTCGGCTCCCTCGGCTACGATTTTCATGTAGGCGAGCGAAGGCAAGTTGGAAAACATGGTGTCGATGGTTTCGACGTCCACGGTGATAGTTTCGGTGCGTGTGTCTTCCGGATAAGGAACACGTTTCAAGCCAGAGAAGGATAATAGGTCTTCCGCAACGACGAAGTCACTCGTTCCTGGCGTCTCACTCATGGCTGCGGGAATGATGGTGACGACATCTACGAGAGATTTATGGGAGGTCCCTAGT
>CAYYUU010000617.1:0-5244 GCA_964474955.1 uncultured Alcaligenaceae bacterium
CCCTCTATGACGCCATCGACGCGTTCTTTACCAGCTACCGCAAGGCCCTCACCGACCGGGTGAAACAAAACGAAACGATCGAGACGTTGCGGTCATTGCTGGGCCGAATCGACCTGGACGTTGGCCAGACCCAAGCCATTCCCTTCCGGGGGAACACGTCGAGTCGCGACATGGTGGCCCGCCTCACGCCTTCGATGCACTGGCTCACGGCCACGCCAGGATTGCAGAAATTCCTGGGCACACTCATCGAAGAACTCAATGGCCGCCCGTTCGCCGAACTGATTCATCCCGAAGACGTCACGACATTTCGCAAGTCCTTCCAGAACGCCCTGCAAACGGGAGAGGCTCACAACGTTTGTTTCCGCATCGGCATTCGCCACGTCGAAGACACCGGCCAGACGACCCAGTCCGGTCGGGCATTGCAGCGGCAAATTTCTCCCGTTCCACAAGAACGATGGGTCCAGGTCGATATGTTGACGCGCTACAACGAACTGGGCATGCCTTTGCACACACGTTGTTATCTTATCGACATCACCGACCGCGTCCAAGCCGAGCAAGAACTGCGACGAAGAACGAGCGAACTGTCCCAGACGAATGCCCGACTACGACAGATCAATGCCGACCTCCAACGTTTGAAAGAGAGCTATCGGGACTTATACCACAAGGCTCCTGTGATGTACTTCAGCCTCGACCCGAATCTGCGGTTTACGACATTCAACGACACAATGTTGGAGACTCTCGGATACGAGCGAGAAGATTTATACAAGAGGCCATTCACCGTTTTGCTGCCGCCGGAGAAACGTGATTGGGTCGAGAAGCACGGAAACCTCAACTCACCCTCGGGCACTCTGCGTTTCGATGAAGAAAACGGGCCTTCGTCGGAGATCAGGCGACTCTCGACGATGAACTCGCCGGCCTTCCTCGAAACGGAGACCCAATGGATAAAAAAAGATGGAACGATCATCGACGTTTGGATCCGCAGCACGCCCTTGCTCGACGAATCTGGTCAGTTCGTGCGTTCGCGAAGTGTCGCCCAGGATGTGACCGAGAAGAACCGCCTCACGAACGAGGTTCGTCAACGTCGCGACGAATTGGAGACGGCGAACTCCGAACTTCGTCAGATCAATACGGCCCTCGACGAATTCACGGCGATCGTCTCACACGACTTGAAGGAGCCGCTAAACACGCTGCAGGCGTATAGCCAAATGATGGCGATCGAGTACGGAGACCAAGTCGGGACTGAGGGTAAAAAATGCCTTGGCCACATGTTGACCGCCTGCAGTCGGCTGCGAGGTTTGATCGAAGAACTCCTGGACCTCGCCCAAGCCGGAAAAGTGATGAAAGCGCCCGAAGTCTTCGACCTGACCGCGACTTTGACGACGGTTTGCGAGGACCTCCACGCGCTGATTCAAAGGAAAGAAGCGACGGTCGTGACCGAGGGCATTTTGCCGGAGATAGCCGGGGACCGACAACGCATCCTCCAACTCTTCACCAACTTGATCAGTAATGCCATCAAGTACAGCAACGACGAATTGCCGCTCGTGATGATCGGCGAAGCCGACGCGAGTTCGATCTCCCGGGCCTCCGCTAACGTCAGACCGGCAGGGCATGGCGTTGAGCAATCGTCAGCGTCACTCGGAGGGCCTGCCGGAGGCAGTCTCACCCAGAACTTCGCCGTGCTCTACGTGGCGGATAATGGCATCGGGATATCGTCGGAGGATCAAGAAAAGATTTTCAACATTTTCGGGCGTGCCGAAAGCTCCGAGAAATACGAGGGGACGGGGGCCGGTCTCGCAATCGCAAAGAAGATCGTCGAGGCCCACGGCGGGAGTATCTGGGTCGATTCGGAGCACGGGCAAGGCTCGACGTTTTACTTCACACTTCCGCGAGGTAATCGCCTTGCGGGTGTCCTGCTGGAAGAGGCGCGTTCGGCGGGATCGAAAAGCGAGACGTCTGGGTGGGGCGCAGGACTGTCGAATTCGCGACGACAAAAAGTCCTTGCCAGTCCGCACCCGAAGAAACGAGTGTCCGAAGTGGCCCAACGTGCCGTCTCCCAAAAGGGCCCTAACGACCTGGGAACGCGAGACGTACTACCGTTTCCAGCGCCTGAGAAACGGACCAAGGAGTCAGCCGTCGCAGCCGAGGGGAACGGCACCCCTTCTCTTGCTGCCGTCGTAGAGGAAATTCGCAGAGCCAGTCGCGAGCCCGTCGGGGAAGAACAACCACCCGCTCCACCAGCGAGGCTGTTGTTGGTCGAAGATAACGCCGACATTGCGTTCCTGGCTCAGAACCTCACCCGCCGCACCGGGCACGAATTGGAATGGATCACGAGCGCCGAGGCCGCCTGGGACCATCTCATCGACCAGAACACTCTGACTCCGGACCTCTTGTTGCTGGACATCCATCTACCTGGGATGAACGGCATCGAGTTGTGCCAGAAAATTCGAGCTGCTCAGAAGTGGCCCAATCTCACGGTCGCCCTTTTCAGCCAACTCGACGCACGCGAGGCTCTCGAAGTCAGTTCCGAAGCTGGGGCGGATTACGTCCTTTCGAAAGATCTACTCTGCAAAAACCAAGACTGGCGGGATAAACTTGAGGAGATTTTGATGGCCTCGAAGTTGGGGTAAATCTCCCCTTGACGATCTCCATCGGTGGTGCGTCAAATTGTGGTTTTGTTTTTTACAAGCCGGATGAGTTTTGACGACCAAAATCGGCAATAGCTCTTCTGCAACCCTGAAGCGCGAGCAAAGGAAAAGAAACACCTTCGCTTGCTTCAGGCAAGCATTGGAGGTCTTAGCAGCGACCACACCACGCATCCAACTTTCGGACTGTTTCGGAGACGCCCCAATCAATAAACTCACAACTTCAGAGACCGCACACAGGTGCGCCGTCCTTCGTCCCTTCCCCGAAGCCCAAATGCTGAGGCTTCCCAGGCTTGGTTTGTTGAATGTCGAACTCAAAAAGAAATGGTAATCCCGCTGGGCAAGGCAGCCAGGACCCCAACCAACTACCAGAACTCCAATTTCCCTCTGACGCGAATCCGAGCAAGTCCGGTGCGACCATCGCGCCGTCTGGGATTGAGAGTTACGACCAGGCCATGCAATTTTGGTTCGGTCGGATCAACTATGAGCGTCGGGCTCCGCGAAAGACCGATCTGAAGCTCGACCGGACGGTTGCCCTTTTGGACAAAGTCGGCAACCCACATCACGCCTACCCGATCGTTCACATTGCTGGGAGTAAGGGAAAGGGCTCAACGGCGGCGATGTTGGCTTGCGTCCTGAACAAAGCTGGCCACCGCACCGGACTTTTTACCTCTCCACACTTAAACCGGGTAGAGGAACGATTCCAGGTCGACGGCAGTTCGATTCGCGAGGACGAATTGATCGAACTCATCCGCGAGGTCGCGATCGTCGTCCAAGAAATGGATCGCCAACTTCCCCCCGATCAACATCCTACCTTCTTCGAGATTGGCACGGCCCTCGGGTTTCTCTTTTTTGCCCGGCGGCAAGTCAACGTCGCCGTGGTCGAAGTCGGCCTTGGTGGGCGATTCGACTCCACGAACGTGTGTGACCCGACGCTCGCGATCATTACGAGCATCAGTCTCGACCATGTCCAGCAGCTCGGAAACCACATCGCGAGCATCGCCCGGGAGAAGGCCGGGATCGTCAAACCACATCGACCCACGATCAGCGGCGTCCTGGCGTCCGAGGCCAGGGACGTGATCGAGCAACAGTGCCAGGAACGTCAATCGGGCCTGACGTCGCTCGAACGCGACATCACATACCAGTACGAACCTGGCGTGATCACAGCCACGGAAAACATTCTTCCACGAGTCCAGGTGACGACGCAATCGGGGACTTGGCCGACGATGCAAATCGGACTGCTCGGGGAACACCAGGCGGCGAACGCAGCCCTCGTCGTTTCCGCCATCGAGCACCTGCGAAAGGCCGGTTTTCAGATTCCCGACGACGCGGTCGCTTCCGGCCTCCGCGACGTCCGCTGGCCAGCGCGGCTTGAGGTCATTAAACGTTCGCCGCTCGTGGTTTTGGATTGTGCCCACAACCGCGCTTCTTGCCAGGCGGGTCTCGACACACTCGAGTCGACGTTCTGGGAGCCAACAAAAGCTTCCGGTGGAGAGACTGGCCAACGGTTTTTGATCTTCGCAAGCAGTCGGGACAAAGACACGGATGGAATGTTCGAAGTTCTCGCGCCTAATTTTGACCGCATCTTTTTGACTTGTTTCCGGGACAATCCCCGTTGCCTTTCGCCGGAAGAATTGGCGAGCCTGTTGGCACAGACGGCCTCGGTAAGTTGGAGTATTTCGAATTCCGTGGAGGAAGCCTGGGCAACAGCTCTCGCCCAAGCCAAGCCGGAAGATACGATCTTTATCACAGGTTCGGTCTTCCTCGCAGGGGAGTTTCGCGCGATGTTTTCGGACAAATCCAAGACCGATCTATAAAATTACCGTTTCTGGAAAGAAAACGGATTTTGACGGGAAAAATCTCTTGTCAAAAGGAATGAAGATACCGATAATTGTTTTGTCTTGGATCTTGTAGAACAGTCGTGATCGTGATGACCCCCTAGTTATCCCACCCATCACCCTTTTCTCGCATCCCAGATCACAAATTTTCCGAATTTTTTCATGCATCCAAACTACCCACGGGGGGTAGTTGGGTGTGTGAGTCCGTTTGAAGGAGCCCTCTGGTGGGTAAGAATGTTTACGTCGGCAATCTGCCGTACAGTGTCACGAGTAGCGATCTGCAAGACATGTTCGCAGAGTATGGGGAAGTGCGATCCGCCCAAGTCATTATGGACCGAGATACCAATCGATCCAAAGGATTTGGCTTCGTCGAGATGGAAGATAACCAGGGGGCACAAGCGGCGATCGAAGCGCTCAATGGTCATGAAATCCAGGGAAGAGCGTTGACCGTGAATGAGGCCCGTCCTCGCGCCGAACGAAGCGGCGGCGGTGGTGGTGGACGAGGCTTTGGTGGTGGCGGCGGTGGCCGTGGCGGTCGCGATGGCGGTCGTCCACGCTACTAAGCCAGTTTCGCCAGCCTGACCGAACGGAATGACAATTCGACGAACTAAAATGAAACCCTCACCTTCGTTCGGGTAAAGGTGGGGGTTTTTCTATTGCTGTGTGTCAACTCACCTGCATCGTGGAATGGAATCAATAGTTGTCCGGTCTTCGGTTTTTGTTTTGTGCGTGGTAAATGGGAGATGGCCGGTGTTAGGGCCAAT
>CAYYUU010000618.1:0-5229 GCA_964474955.1 uncultured Alcaligenaceae bacterium
AGCTGTCCGAGCAACTCAATGAGGTCATGCACCACTCCGACTTCCAGAAACTGGAGGGAACGTGGCGGGGGTTGTTCTATTTGACCCACCAGACGGAAACGGGCGAGTTCCTCAAGATACGTGTCTTGAATGTGAAAAAACGTGAACTCCTTAAAGACTTGGAGAAAGCCGCCGAGTTCGACCAGAGCGTCTTGTTCAAGAAAATTTATGAAGAAGAATACGGCCAGCTTGGTGGTGAGCCGTACGGCATGCTGGTCGGCGATTACGAATTCGGACGAGGGGCCGAAGATGTCAGCCTGCTCAAGTTGATCTCCAACGTTGCGGCTGCCGCCCACGCTCCATTCGTGGCAGCGTCGAGCCCGCGGATGTTTAACTTCGAGTCGTTCCAAGACCTGCCCAACGTTCGCGACCTCGCGAAGATTTTCGAGAGCGTCGAATATGCCCCTTGGAAATCGTTCCGGGATTCGGAAGACTCTCGCTACGTCGCGTTGACGATGCCTCGCGTGCTGGCGAGACTGCCTTACGGCGAGCAATTCCGCCGTGTCGAAGAATTCAATTTCCAGGAAAGCGTCGACGGCAGGAACCACGACAAGTATCTCTGGATGAATGCTTCGTGGGCCTATGCTGCCAGGATTACCGACGCGTTCGCCAAGTATGGCTGGATGGCTCGGACTCGGGGCGTCGAAGGTGGCGGAAAAGTCGAAGGTCTGCCGGTGCACACGTTCCCAACCGATGATGGCGACATTGCCATGAAGTGCCCGACCGAGATTGCCATTTCCGACCGCCGCGAATTCGAACTCTCCAACCTTGGGTTCCTGCCCCTGCTGCACAGTAAGGGCCGGGACTTCGCCGTCTTCATGGGTGCCCAGTCGACGCAACGACCCAAGACCTATTTTGACCCGGCAGCGAATTCGAATGCCGCCCTTTCGGCCAAGTTCAATTTGTTGCTTTGCACGTCGCGGTTTGCCCACTACTTGAAGGTCATGGCTCGCGACAAGATTGGGTCCTACATGTCGCCCGACGAGTGCTCGATGTGGCTCAACAACTGGATCAACAATTATACAGTCAACCCCGCCGGGGCGAGCGACGAGACAAAGGCCAAGCGACCATTGGCGGAGGCCCAAGTCGAAGTCCGGGAAGTCGCCGGCAAGCCCGGTTGGTACGAAGCCGTCGCGTATCTGAAACCACACTATCAACTCGAAACTTTGACAACCTCCCTTCGCCTCGTCGCTGAGGTTCCCAAGAAGGGTTAATCGTGACGGTCTTGCTCGAAGATGGAACTTACCCTCCAAGATCTTGGCGTCCTTCCGGTCCGTGCGACCGTCGCCTTCGCGGCAAGATGCGCGCGACGTGTTTTACCCTTCTTGACTCATGCACCGGAAGGCCCGGCTGCCAAACCGGCAACCCGAGCCATTGAGATGGCCGAAGCGTTCGCCGGGGGGACAGCCCAAACAACTCCCGCCCAAGAGATCGCCGATGGGGCGTATGGGGTGGCCCATGCATTCCGAGGAACGACATCCGGGAGCCGCGGATACGCCGCGTTCGCCGCTGGACATGCGGCCAACACGGTCGTGCACTGGACCGAGCACGAGTCCGAGAATGTGACGTCGGCGGGCCAAGAAGTTGTGGCCGCTGCCTACGGTGCGTATCGGATCATCCTCGCGTACAACAGAGCCTGCTTGGTCCTGGAACCGGACCGAGCCTTCGACATATTACTTGCCGTGAAGTCCGACTACGTAAAGTTACGCGAGTTGGGACTCGGGGAGTTCGGGCAGCTCGGCGAGGTGGTCGAGTGTTCCGAAGACGGGCCGCTTGGGTTGTTATGGCCAGACCCGACAGTTCCATGGGACTTCGAGGACTGACCCTGCCGGAGAAAAACATTTAAAAAATGACGAAATGGTAACGTGTCCACTTGTCCTGAAGGCGCGAGGGCCCCTACGATTCGAATGCAAGGGTGGTGGGAATCTACTTTCTCAACTGCGAGTTTTCTAACTCCGACATACCAAACCACTCGAATCACACCTGAGCATTGGGACCGCGATGTAACGACTTTGCGGAACACGTCCCGACCAATTGCCAAATCTCAACAACCTGTTTTTTGCACATAACAAGGAGAATCTCAAATGGCATTCGACGGCTTTATGTGGTTTGAAGGTCCAAAGAACGGTGCCCCTCCAGTGAACGGGGAAACCCTCGACGACTTTTTCAAGCAGCACAAGGCATTCGCCATCAAGTCGTTCTCGGTCGACGCCGAAAACCCAACGTCGGTTGGCTCGGCAGGCGGTGGTTCGGGTACAGGCAAGGCGAAGCTCAATCCGTTCAAAGTTTCGAAGTGGACGGACAACTGCTCTCCCAGCTTGTTCCTGACGTGCTGCACCGGGGGCCACTACAAGAAGGCGCACATAGCCGTGCGAAAGGCCGGGGCCCAAACGGCTGGGACGGGGAACAAGTATTTGCACTTCACGTTCAACATGGTCTTCGTTTGCAACATCGAATGGTCGGGCGAGTCGGAAGACGAATTGCCGACGGAAAACGTGACGTTCGCCTACGGATCGATGGAGATGCAATACATTCCGCAAACCTCCACCGGCGGTCAGGGAACGCCCAACATCCAATGTTGGAACCAGGTCACCAACTCCCAAGAAGCCAACGTGCCTGATCCCTCCGTCTAGCGGCTGCTGGCGAAGACGCATTTCCGACGGCCAACGATTTGGCCGTCGGTTGTTGGTTTCTGGACCACCTCGGGGCATTTCGCCTTGGGCACTTCTTCCGCGTACTCTTTTTGGCCGAGGGCACCCATCATGGCGATCGATGGTTTCATGGAGATCACCGACCAAGGCAAGCCCATCAAGGGCGAAACCCTCGACAAAACCTTCGGCAACTCCAAGCACCGGGCCTGCTCGATCATCAGTTTCGACATCAAAATGCAGCAGCAAGACAAGGACCCGGAGCCGAGCGGCGAAAGCAACACGATTACACCAGGCGGCACGCCGAACGATCCGGACGAATCGGAAAAGCCCAATTCCCCCTTGCGGTTCTCCGTCAAGAAGGAGGTCGACATGGCCTCGTCGACCCTGTTCGCGGCGTACTGCAAGCACGTCGGTTTGTCCGCCCAAGAGGAGGCGAGGCATGCCTTCGACAAGGTCCGGATCACGGTGCGAAAGGCTGCCGGGTTGAACCCATTGGTGTTCCTGGTCTTTGAGTTCAAGGAAGTTTATGTTTCGGAGTATTCGGTCAACGTGGATGAGGCCAAAGTCGCGACCGAAAGCTTGACGTTCAAAGCGATGACTGGGACGATGCAATACCGAACGCAGAAGTCCGAGGGGTTAGCCCGTCCTCAGATTGCGGGCTGGACGTTCAGCCAACCACCTGGTCCGGCGGACAGCCTGTAGGTCGCATTACGAATGCGTGCAGCGTTTGGTGTTTTGTAGTGTGGCCAGTGCAGCGAAGGCCCACCAAATCAGGGAATGGGCATTGGGGAACAGGGAACAGAAAGCCAAACGTGGCCTTCGCTGCGCTGGCCACACACACTACAAAACAGCCACCTCTTTGCCCGGACACCCGGACGCAAACCGCTGCCAGCACAGCGAGGACGATTCGAATGTCAATCGATGCGTTTTTAGAATTGCTCAACGAGAGCGGCCAAGCTGCGGTCAAGGGGGAATGCCTCGACGCGGCTTTCGGCAACGCGCATGCCTTGCAACTCGTCGATTTCGAGTTGACGGCGCAGGGGGACCTCGACTCCGCCTATGCACGGGAACTCGACGAAGACTCCGATAAGGAGACTCAAGCAAAGAAGCAGAAGAAGGCCAGGGTGAGCCTCTTTACGTTTACCGTCACGAAAGAAATCGACGCCGCGACTCCGTTCCTCTTCCAAGCGTTCTGTCGGCGGTGGTCCAACGCGGCGGATCCGAAGGGAAAGTTTGCGAAGGCTCGCGTGACCGTCCGGAAAGCCGGCGGAGCGCCTTTGGTATATCTGAAATACGAGTTCACGGACGTTTGGATGTACTCGTGGGAATTGTCCAACAAAGACGGGGACGATCTCCCCGAAGAAACGATCGAGTTTTGTGCTCGAACGTATGCCATGCAATATTTCCCACAAAGCAATACGGGCGTTGCCGTTCGTTCGAAGCCCTTCATGGCTGGGTGGGATTTCAAGGAAGGTAAAGAGGTGCAAATGTAGAACGCCCGGTACGCACCGGACTCGACCCTGCCCGGTGGCGACCAGCGAAGTGTTGCGGCTAGCGAGTCACGGCCAAGCCTCGCCTTTTCGCCTCCCGCGGGTTCTGGACGTATTTGACGACGGACAACGCCGTCACCGTGAAGCGGGCCAGCGCCCCCATTCCCTCGGGCGTCACCCAGGCATATCGGCCTCGATAATGGCCCACGTAGCAAGCGTCTTTGGGGACGTCTTTCTTGCCACCAAGGCCATACCAACCGGGTCTCGGCACGTCCGAAAGGAGGACTTCCATGGGCACTTGTTGCCCGGTTCCTCCGCCGGATTTTCCGTCGCCTTTGTTTTTTTCGGGTGGATTGTCGACGGAGTCAGTCCCCGGCTTGCTCTCGTCTTCGGCCTTGTCATTCGTCGTCCCCAGGAAGCGACGCAGGTAGGTGATGGTATTGGGGGTGGGCAACGGCGGCAAACCCAAAGTGGTGCGATAAAGCGACTGGAGTTCGATCAGGCGTTGCGGATCCGTGGTTGCATCGGCCCCCCATTGCTCAGTCACCTGCCGACTCGCCGAAGGGCCATACCGGTCGATACCGAATCGAGTCCCCCCAAAAGTGGTGAACCCGCCTGCCTGACCCAACGCCGCCCCGTCGTTGATTTGCACGACGCCGTCGGCCAGGTCGATGTGGCTCGGAAGGGCTTCGGGGTGGCACGACAACATGGCCAGGTTCATCAGGACAATGCCGTACTGGATTTCCATGACGGTGCTGGTCGTCAAGACCGTACTCCGGGCGAGTTGACGGTGGGTACAACCCATCAAAGCCAAGCACACTCCCGCAACGACGAGAACTCGGGTAATCATGACTCCCTCCGGATTGTTGCGCGTCTACGATGGAATCGTTGCGAGCTTCCTTATCGTTCTCTCTTTCGGACGAACGGGGCCTCGACTTTACCAAATGGGCAAAAAAGGTGGATCATTCGGGCGGATGGCAAGTAATGGTTGTTCGGTTCGTAGGTACACGCGGTCCGGGCAATGTCAGTGAAAGAGTGTTTTTGGTGGC
>CAYYUU010000619.1:0-5226 GCA_964474955.1 uncultured Alcaligenaceae bacterium
ATCGCCCATCGGAGTTCGACCAAATTCGCCACCCCAAATGTCGAGCGTTTCGTCGAGCAATCCACGTTGTTTCAAATCTCGAATCAGAGCCGCGCAAGGTTGATCGCCCTCACCGGTCACTCGCTCAAGCGCTCGCCCGAGGTCAGCACCGGGTCCGCCGTGATGATCCCAATCGGTGTGGTAAAGCTGCACGAATCGAACGCCTCGTTCCACGAGCCGTCGCGCTAGCAAACAGTTGTTCGCGAAACTCACTCGTCCCGGTTGAGCACCGTAACTCTGCAAGGTCGTGCGAGTCTCCCGGGAAATGTCGATCAATTCTGGAGCACTCGTTTGCATCCGATATGCCATCTCATAGGCAGAAATCCGCGTCCCGATTTCCGGATCGCCCGTTTGTTCCAAACGGCGTGAGTTGAGGTCACGAAGCAAATCCAGAGCTTGCCCTTGCCGTCGGCGATTGATGCCCGGTGGATTCGTGAGATTCAAAACGGGCTCGCCACTCCCTCGAAACGGCACACCTTGATACACTGTGGGAAGAAAACCACTTCCCCAAAGCGGTGAACCACCTCGCGGCCCTCGCGGCCCCGATTGCAGAACCACAAAACCCGGCAGGTCTCGCGATTGACTTCCGAGTCCATACGTCACCCACGAACCCATGCTCGGTCGGCCAAACTGTGCCGAACCCGTGTTGGCGAACAGCTTCGCAGGTCCATGATTGAAGACCTCCGTCTTGACCGTCCGCACCAGCGCCAAATCGTCGATAATGCCCGCGGTGTGTGGCAACAACTCCGAAACATACGTGCCCGATTGACCATGTTGGCGAAACGTACGACGAGCCGCCAACAGCTTCGGCGGATTCCTCGTGAAGCTGCTCATGAACGCAAATCGTCGATTCCGAAGGAACGATTCGGGAATCGGCTGCCCGTTCAATCGTGTCAACTCCGGCTTGTATTCAAACAGTTCGAGTTGGCTCGGTCCGCCCGCCATGAACAGATAAATAACGTTCTTGATCTTCGGCGAAAAGTGCGGGGCTTTCGGAGCCATCGGGTTGGCGATTCGCGGCGTGTTCTGCTGACCGCCAAAAACTTGCCCCTGCGAGAGCATCGAAGCCAACGCAATTTTCCCCACGCCAAGTGCGCAATCCTGGAAAAAGTGACGACGAGTTTGTCCCCGCAAGATTTCGTTTTCCGGATTCAACATGTTGGATTACTCCCTGGTGATAAACTCGTCCAAATTCAAAAGCACGCGAGACGTCGCGACCCATGCCGCGAGTTCGTGCGGACTGGCCGTCGTTTGGTTGGCATCCACCCGAGCCGTTTTCAACAGCGAGGCGGTGTCCTTCGTGGACTTTGAGAATTCGTTGATTTGCAATTCGACGAACCTCTCAACTCGCTCTGCTTCCCACGAACTCGGAGCACGGGCAAGACAAAGGCGAAACGCACGCCGAACTCGCTCGTTCGTTGTCTTCGGTGTGTCCTTCCAAATGCGAACGGCAAGGGCTCCGGCGATTTCCAAATACGCCTGGTCGTTCAATAAAGTCAACGCTTGCAGCGGCGTGTTCGATTGCACTCGCCGCGTGCAAGACTTGGTCCCGCCCGGAGCATCGAACACGACCAACGCCGGATACGGTGCGGATCGTTGGAAGAACGTGTACATGCCCCGGCGAAATCGGCTCGTCCCGGTACTCGTGTTCCAGCGGCGTCGGACTTGCGTGAAATTATAAATGCCCTCCGGCTGTGGCGGATAGACACTCGGCCCACCGACTTTCTTGGCGAGCAAGCCAGCGACTGACAACGCGTTGTCACGGATGATCTCGGCATCCAACCGAAGCCGGTTTTGATGCGACAACAGCTTATTGTAAGGATCGATCTTCGCGACTTCCGGCCGTGCCTTCGACGATTGACGATACGTCGACGACATGACGATCAATTTGTGCATCGCCTTAAGACTCCACTTCTGACGCACGAACTCAGTCGCGAGCCAGTCAAGCAATTCGGGATGGGTCGGCCTCGCTCCCTGCGTCCCAAAGTCATTTTCGGTCTCGACAATTCCCCGCCCAAAATGTCGCTGCCACAGCCGATTCATGGAGACCCTGCCGACGAGCGGATTCCTGGGATCGACGAGCCACTTCGCCAAATCCAGACGATTAGCCTGCTTGCGCCCCTTCGGTGCGCGTAACGAGTGCAGCACCGATGGCACATCCGGCGTAACCGGTTCCCCCGGACGTGTGAAATCTCCCTTGATGTGGACATTTGTTTTTCGCGGTCGCGACATCTCGCTCAACACCAACGTAGTCGGGAATTTCGGCATGGCTTTGTTCAACCGATCAATTTGGTCGAACCGTTTTCGTAACCCTTTGTCCTTGCCCCGGAAATATTTCGCCAGACTCCGCTTTTGGGAAGACGTCCGTTGATCAGGCCGAAGCCGCAGGATCATCGAGATATTTTCTTTCAGTGAATCTTTCGCCTTTGCGTTCGTCTTGAGATACGCGGCGATTGCCTCATTCAAATCGACCTCAAGTTTCTCAACCTGTTTTTCCAGTTTCTCGCGTTTCGCAGCCACCGCCGGAGCTGCAATCGTCAACGTCGGCTCGTTCTGGTTATTGAGGAACGCGAAGAGTTGATAATATTCTTTTTGCTTGATGGGGTCGTATTTGTGATCGTGGCAGCGGGCACACTCGAGCGTCAAACCAAGAAACACCGTGCCTGTTGTGTTGACGCGATCGGCCACGGCCTCGACGCGGAACTGTTCTCGATCAACGCCGCCTTCTTGATTGATGAGTGTGTTGCGATGGAATCCGGTCGCGATTTTCTGCGAGAGTGTCGCCTTCGGAAGCATATCTCCAGCGATTTGCTCGATCACAAACTGGTCAAACGGCATATCTTGATTCAAGGCGGCGATCACCCAATCGCGGTACTTCCAAATTTCCCGCGGTGCGTCGATCGTAAAGCCGTGTGAGTCGGCATAACGCGCGACATCGAGCCAGTACCGTCCCCACCGTTCGCCATAGTGCGGTGATGCCAAAAGTCCATCGACAATTTTTTCGTACGCCCGCTTGCTGGTATCGGCCAAGAACGCATCGACTTGCTTCGGCGTCGGCGGCAAACCAATCAGATCAAGATAAACTCGCCGAAGCAGCGTAACTTTGTCGGCGTCCGGTGAGGGCCGAATCCCGCGTTCTTCCAACCGAGCGAGAACGAAAGCATCGATCGGATTGCGAACCCAATCGGCGTTCTTTACAGCCGGGAGTTTGGGACGCACAGGCACCCGAAACGACCAATGATCTTTCGCACTCGCGACTTGTTGCTTCGCCGGAAGTTTCGCACCTTGGTTAACCCACTTCGCGATGAGTTGAATTTCGGATTTCTTCAAAGGCGTTCGTCGATAGGGCATCCGCCTGACAAACTCGTTTTCGTCGAGAACCACGACGAGTAAGCTGTCCTTGGCCTTGTGCGGAACGATGAGCTTGCCGCTTTCGCCTCCCTTGCGAATTCCTTCGAGGGTGTCCAAACGCAATCCGGATTTTTGGACCTTTGCGTTGTGACACTCAACGCAATGCCGAGCCAATATAGGTTGGACGTCCTTGGTATAATCGACAGATTCGGAACCGAGAGCAAGAATTGGTGTTCCGAAGCAAAGAATTAAAGCCAAGTAGGCGAGTCGCGAAAAACGCATAAGTCAATTCTCTTGCGTTGGGGTGAGAACTATGTCGAGCGGGATGCTGGCGGGAGGTCAGGCGGGTCGAGCCCACCGGACCGAATATATACACATCTATATATCTTATCATAACCGAAACTCAGGAGCAGAGCACACGCAGAACTTCAAATTATCGCAGCCGATTTTATATCCCTGCCCCATCCACCAATTCCATAGACAACTCCACGTCCAACTTCATGGCGGCGTTCGCTTCGGAGAACGCATAGAAATCATAGAGCAGCGCTTCGGCTTCGGAGTATTGTTGTTCTTTGGCTTGCTCGACCGTTCGGCTCTCGACGATGACCCCTCGGGGTCGCAAGAAGTTGATCATGTATCCGGCACGTAATCGATCGTGTTCAAGTGGTTGTGTATCTCCGTTGGCCGATGTTGCCCGGACGAGGATTTCGTATTCGCCTGCAGTCGCAACTTCCCAGTAGTGTTCCCACATTGTCCAGGAGTAGGGAGCCTGCAGACCAATCATTCGAGCTTCGTCCCAGGTGTTTCCGCCATCGGTGCTAACCTCGACTTTCGCAACAGCATGTTCACCCGCCCAAGCCGTGCCGAAGATACGATGTGTGCCGATGCCGAGCGCTTCGTCTTGCTTGGGCCTTATGATTTCGGACTTTACAGTCATGCCCTGGACACCGACCTTTTCGATGCCTTCGTCCGTCTGCTTGCCGATCGTATATTTATACGTTTGGTAGTATCCTTCGAATGGCTTGTTGACGACTTCGATACGATTGACCCACTTGACCGAAGCGACCCCATACCACCCAGGCACCAACAAACGAACCGGAAATCCGTGATCCGGAGTCAGCGGCTCACCGTTCATCCGCAGTGCCAACATCGTATCGGGGTGCATTGCCTTTTCGATCGGCAAACTTCTCGCGAAATGGATGGGCTCGGTCAGCTTGCCTTCGATACCGTTGTCGGCCCCTTCGAACACAATCTCCAAAGCATCGGGCGTGAATTCGATCCCCTCAAACACCTTTGCCAACGGCACGCCGGTCCACTCCGCGTGAGCGACAGCTCCGGCTCCCCACTGAACCCCATGCACTGGAGTACTCAAATAGGAACGCCCGTTTCCCGCGCACTCGATCGTCACGAAGACTGTGTGTTGCGGCATCGCCTCCAGATCCTTGAGCGTCAGCGTCTTGGGCTGATCGACACACCCTTCGATCGTCAACGACCAAGTGTCTGCGTCGATCGTCGGGACGTCGAAGTGATTGCGGAGGAAAAAGAGCCGCGTCGGAGTCACCCAGCTACAAACCGCATCGAGCGGAGTTTCGCTGTTCTCGGGCGTTTGCGTCACAATCTTTCGCTGTTCCGACATCGTTGGCTCCTGGTGACCGTTGGCTTGATGCTGAGATTTTGTTGTCAATTATACCCGGAACTCGACCAAGTTCTATCCCTCCAGAAGGACTCTGCGACGATTCCGAAATCTCACTTCTTCTTGTTGCGATATCCAAGCCCCATCTGGTGCCCGGCCCACACAACATCGTCTCCCTGGAAATGCAATTCGACGAACTTGCT
>CAYYUU010000620.1:0-5225 GCA_964474955.1 uncultured Alcaligenaceae bacterium
GGAAGCGGACGCTGGTTCGAGGAAGAAGGCAGAGAAGGTTGGCCACGAGCTATGACCGGACCAGACGAACTACGACAAAACATCAAATTCTTGCAAGGACTCTCGTCGGCTCGCGTCCCGATGCTCCAGCGGCTCGGGATCGAAACGGTCGGTGACTTACTTTGGCATTTCCCGCGCGACTACGACGAGTTCAGTGGCCTGAAGAAAATCAACCAACTCGTCGAGGGTCAGATCCAAACGATCCGCGGGGAGGTTATTGACATCGTCTCTCGCCGCACGGCAAACCGCAAACCGATGGTCACGTTACTGATCGACGACGGAAGCGGCGAACAAGTCGAAGCCGTTTGGTTCAACCAACATTGGCGGGCCACTCGTCACCACATGGGCCAGTTCATTGCCGTCACGGGAAAGCCCACGTATTCTCGTGGCAAGTGGCGGATGAACATGCCCGAATCTCGCGACGCACACGACGTTGGCGACAGCACCGACCTTGTCATTATTTCGAAGTACCCGGCAACGAGTGATCTGCCGACGGAAAGTCTGCGAGTCATCATTCGCAAGGCTCTCGATCAGTACGCCAAGAACTTGATCGAGAAGCTACCCGAGCCATTACTCGAAAAGCGAGGTCTTCCGTCGATCACCAAAGCCATCCAGGACATCCACTTTCCAGAAACTTTGGAACACGCCCGGAACGCACGACGGCGATTTGTGTACGAAGAGTTCTTGGTCTTGCAACTTGCTCTTGCCGTCCGCCGTCGCGAGTTACGTTCACGTCAGCGCTCCCCAAAGTTGCCTTTGACAAGGACTATCGACGAACGCATCCGGCGACTATTTCCGTTTGAACTCACGAACGACCAAAACAAAGTCCTCTCGGAAATCGTCAAGGACCTCAACGACGAACGACCCATGCAACGGCTGCTTCACGCGGACGTGGGAGCCGGAAAAACGGCCGTCGCGATCTATGCCTTGCTCGTGGCCGTCGCGAACAAACACCAGGCCGCCCTCATGGCCCCGACCGAAGTCCTCGCCCGGCAACATTACCGAACACTACGCGAACTCCTCGCGCACAGCCAAGTTCGGTTGCGGTTGCTCACGGGTTCGCTCTCGCCGAAGGAAAAACGAATCGCGTTGGCTGAACTCTCCGCCGGAAACGCCGACCTCGTCGTCGGGACGCAAGCCCTCGTCCAAGACTCCGTGCAGTTCGCAAAACTTGGGCTCGTGGTCATCGACGAGCAACACAAATTCGGCGTCAACCAAAGAGCCCGATTTCGCAAACTCGGGCTCGACCCGCACTACCTCGTGATGACCGCAACGCCGATCCCAAGGACCGTCGCACTTACTGTTTTCGGAGACCTCGACACCTCCCAGATCACCGAACTACCTCCCGGACGTCAACCGGTCAAAACCAAATGGGTGACCGACAAAGACCGCGAGCACATCTACGAGAAACTACGCGAGGAACTCCAAACCGGAAAGCAGATGTACGTCATCTGTCCCCTCGTGACGGAGTCAGAAACGCTCGACCTGAAAGCCGCTCAAGAAACATACATGGAGTTACAGGCGGGGCCTTTCAAAGACTTCAAATTGGGACTGCTCCACGGACGGATGGACGAGAAGTCCAAGGACCGGATCATGCAGCAGTTCCGCGAAAAGGAAATCGAAGTTCTCGTGAGTACGGTCGTCGTAGAGGTGGGCGTCGACGTCTCGAATGCAACGTTGATGATCATTGAACACGCCGATCGATTTGGCCTCTCGCAATTACACCAACTCCGCGGACGTGTGAGCCGTGGTCCTGTGGCGGGACAATGCTATCTTTTCGCGAACCCGTCGAGTTCGGAAGGAAAAGAACGACTTCGCATCATGACCCGTACTTCGAATGGCTTCACACTCGCGGAAGAAGATGCTCGCCTCCGGGGACTCGGTGAGTTCTTCGGCACCCGCCAACACGGTCTCGGCGAACTGCGAGTTGGCAATTTGATCACCGATAGCGACATCCTCCACATCGCAAGGCAAGATGCCTTTGAGATGGTCTTGCACGATCCACGATTGAAGGAGCCAGAACATCTACCGTTGCGGATGGCCGTCTTGGATCGGTATGGACAGACATTGGATTTGGCCGAGATTGGGTGAGTCCTCGCTTCGGTTGACCTCGTGCGGTCACGACCCGGCCTCCGGCTTTCGGGTCGAGACCGCGACTCGCCAACCTCGCTCGCCTTGCTACTTGCTCGTTACTCCGGAACTTGAGCACAACGGAATCCAAGGAGGCTGCCGGAGAGCACGGGATCGTAGTGAAGGCGATACGCCGACCGGCAGAGCCCCGCGTGGCGGCCCCAGCTCCCGCCCCGGATGACTCGGTGGCGGCCCTCTGCTGGCCCCTCGGGATCGATTCGTGGCTCGGAGCCATACTCACCATACCAATCTTGGCACCACTCCAAGACGTTGCCGTGCATCCCGTACAGCCCCCAACCGTTCGGCGGAAACGACTTCACGGGAACGGTCTGGTCCCGATACTCCCCTTGCTCCCCACCATCATACGGCTCCTCGCCGTCATAGTTGACCTGGTCGGTCGTGATGTTCTTGCCGAACCAAAATGGACTTGTCGTCCCAGCTCGACAAATGTATTCCCACTGAGCTTCCGTCGGCAACCCTGTCTTTCGTCCAGTTTGGTCCGTGACCTTCTGGCAAAACTCCTGGCAATCGTTCCAAGACACCCTCTCCACGGGCAACTCGGGTCCCCGGAAATGACTCGGGTTGTTACCCATGACAGACTCCCAATGACGCTGAGTTACAGCCGTCGTCTGCATCCAGAAGCCCTTCGTCAAAGTCACCTCGTGTTGAGCCTCGTTCTCCTCTCTTTCCGGTTCGTCTTGGCGACTGCCCATCAAGAACTTGCCCGGCGGTATCCACACGAACTCCATCCCAAACTCATTGGTATATCTGGGCATCACCGGTTCGAGCTTCTCGACCAAGACTAACTCGCGAAGCCGTTGTTCCATGGCCAAACGCTCAGGTGTGATCTCAACTATGTCTTTGAGAGTGTACGAGAGCCTGAGCAACTCACACCTGGGATCGCCTCGTTCTTCCAGATAGTCCGCCAGGATGAACGCCACGTTCGGATTTTCGGGAATGGCGTTCAGCAACGATTCGAAATCGGACACGTGCTTGCCTCTCAAAAATGTGGTATGCCTTCGCTTTCGCTCGCGCTCAAGCTGGTCACACCCTACTTCTTCCCCAAACTTTTCAAATACGAGTACAAATCGACGATCTCGCTATTCGTCAGATTATCCAGCAACCCCGAAGGCATCAGCGAACGCCGACTACGCATCTGCACGTCGATTCGATCGCCAGCAATTCGCAAGGCGTTGCCGTTGCTATCCTGAAGTATCACGCCGTCTTTGGCCTGGTAGATCACCTGGCCGGAATAGAATTTCCCGTTGGTCGTGCGAATGAGAGTCGTTTGGTATCGCTCCGACACATCACGGTTGGGTTGCAAGATGGCCGTGAAGAGATCATCGCGAGAAAACCGTCCCGTCACGCCCTGCAAATCTGGTCCCAGGGCTTGGCGTCCCGAGTGACAAGCCGCACACCGTCCTTTGATGAAAACTCGTTTGCCTCTCGCAGCCTGTCCCTTCGACCAATCGATTTTGGCGAGTCGTTTCTCCCAGGCTGCAACGTCGACACCATCCGGATTGGTGGCTTTCGCGGCGAGTTGCGGATGAGCCTTCGTCAACCACGTCAACCAATCCGATTGGGACATTCCGAATTTCTTTCCGGAGACCCTTTGGAGTTGTCGCACAATCTCTTTTTCGAAGTCTTTGGATTTCCCGCGAGGTAGTCCTTTCCAGGCCATGATCAACGCGAAGGCTTCTTGGCCCGATTTCTGGGCGGGCAGTTGCGAAAGTGCTTTCAGACTCGTTCGAGCGAGAGACAAATTCGGCGAGGTCAGACCTTGTACGAAACGGTCGCGGTCTTTGGCTTCCGGGGACTTCGCCAGAATGGGAAGGACCGCCGATTGGAGTCCTTGGCTGTCCCAAAGTTCTCGAAACAGCGGCAAGATTTCTTTTCGTGGCAATGCCGACACGATCCCCACGATTTGTGGCGTCCACTCGTAATCGTCCTGCGATTTCGCCCGTTGCAGGAATTTACGAGCAGCTTTCTTCCGATCGAATCCCGCTCCTCTCGTAAACAGAACGTGTCCCGGATGCCCAAAGTCCTTGTGGTTCAGAATCGCCGCCGGAAGGTTTTTGTCGAGAGACACCAATTCGCGATAGACCTCCCGCATCCGTTGAGCCCAGTTGCGGTCGCGGTTCGCCTTGAGCTTATCCAATTTGTAATCGAGATTCACCAGCACATTCGCCACGCTCTTCGTAGCTTCGCTCGATCGTTTGGCCGGGAGACGAGACGCCACGATCAAATAGTGAATTTGCTCGACTGGGTCGGTAAGATCGGTCATCTGCTCGACCACCTTGGTCAGTGTCATCGGGCTGTCATCTCGAAGCATCCCGAGCGTGCGAGCAAGCTCGCGGTCGACCTCCATCTGTCCTGTCCAGAGCAACACGCGGAGTTGTACTTTGGTCTTTCGCAACTCGCCCTTGCCGATGTCTTTCTCGATTTGCTTGAGCGGCTTCCGAGGCGAATATCCTTCCCACACTTCGATTTGTCTTCTGCGTGCCGAAAGATCTCCGAGAGCCAGTTGTGTCACCCGGATGGCGCCAAGTCGGTGTTGAGGTGTTTTCGCAGCATCAAGGACATGTCGCATCGAGGACAACACATCCTTCGGATACTCCGCGTGCAAGGAGAGCCCGACAGTGATTCGTTGAGCGTTGGTCCCGGCGCGATTCAGAAATCGTTTTCGGTCAGCAACAGGAAGGTCTCGCAGAACTCTTGCCGTCGTCAATCGAATGTAGCGGTCGGACGTGTCCCAATTCTTTCCAACAATTCCAACGAGCGATTCCTTCAACGAAATTTGATCTGCGTACCGATGTAACAACGTCAATTTGCGTCGGAGTTGATGCGGTCCCGAAGTCTTCCACGCGAGCAACTTGTTGATTTGCTTTGGAGCTTGGACAGCGAGCTGTCGCTTGGTCGGCTGGAGGCTTTCAACTGCTTTGCGATCAACTTTCCCTTTCGGATAACGAATGCGATAGACGGCCCCGCGAGTTCCTCGCCCACCAATCGACACATAAATATCACCCGTCTTCGGATGGACAACCGCACCCGTCGGC
>CAYYUU010000621.1:0-5216 GCA_964474955.1 uncultured Alcaligenaceae bacterium
CCAGCTGCTGCCAAACCATCAATCCGGAAATACCACCGCAGGGGCGAATTCCTTGCGGTGGCGACCCGGGCTCGACTGATGGGCTGTATGACCAAGTGGATATATTTTGCCCACGTTTGGCGGCATGGCGTGCGAGACAAAGAACTGAAAAAGGACTTCCCCTCAAAGCACTCAGTTTACGGAACCGACCAGACCTCTGTTTCGCTCCGGGGGCGAATTTGGTGACGACCGAATACTACAAAAGTACAAGTGGTTGTCTCTCAAGGCTTTGAGAAATCTTTGCCACCAAATTCGCTCCACGAGGGATTGGCTTACGCTACGCGAGCTGGGAATGTCGGACTCGTACAAGCCCGCTCACGCCCCCGACCCGACTAGACGAGCACGGTTTTGACGTATACAAACAATTAATGCCACACAACTTAAATAGACATTCCCATACGGCAGTGAGGTTGAGCGATGAATGCCGGTTTGCGTGCCTTGTTGGATAACATCGTGGATTACGCGGGCCAATTCCCGCCGGCGAAATTGCCTCTCGAAGCGGCCATTCGGAACTATGCGCACTACACCGCCACGGTCGAATCTTGGATGCTCGCAAAGTTCATCCATGTCGCCAGCAACTTGCCTGACCTGGAGCCGTATTGCGAGGCGTTGTTTACTCCGGACGCACCGCTCAAGGTCTCGGCATTGGGACGAGGAGGAAGTACGCCCGAGGAATTCTTGGTGGGCCTCGCAGAAGATCTCAAGGCCATCCGCAGTTTCCAAATCAACCAAAAGGGGCCGGGGCGAGTCGGCGCTTTCGAGACTCGTTTGCCTCAAAGCGTGATCCAGACAAAAC
The DNA here is from genome assembly GCA_964474955.1 of uncultured Alcaligenaceae bacterium. Taxonomy (GTDB): domain Bacteria; phylum Planctomycetota; class Planctomycetia; order Gemmatales; family Gemmataceae; genus CAYRFQ01. The sequence continues at coordinate 836 of CAYYUU010000621.1, forward strand.
AAAAAAACGCTTTGGAGAATTTGCTGCGAGAGATTGGGGAACAGGTTCGCCAACAGGAATTAACCGGCCTTGGGCTGTTTCTCGAAGTCGCGCCGGCTGCGAATTTCCGAGAGCAAATCCCGGAAGTGGTAGCCGCCTTCCGCGAATACAACGAGGCGGGACGACGACAACTCGGTGACCAATTCGCCGTCGTCGGTTTCAAGTTGCGTTGCGGAGGAGCGGAGCCGTCGGCCTATCCGAACTCCGAACAAGTGGCGGTCTGTCTCCACCAATGTCTGGCGAATCGAATTCCGTTCAAGGCCACGGCGGGGCTCCACCATCCCGTCCGCCATTACAACCAAGGTGCCAAAACATACATGCACGGTTTTCTCAACGTCTTTGGAGGTGGCGCTCTTGGAGTCGCTTGCGACGCTGGAGAAAACGACTTGCAGAACATTCTGGAAGACGAAGACCATCACCATTTTCGGGTCGACAACGAGGGCCTTCATTGGAACGATTTCCACGCGCCGGTTTCGGAGATCACCAAGGTGCGTGAACACGCTTTGATTTCGTTTGGGAGCTGTAGCTTCGATGAACCGGTCGAAGATCTTCGAGAACTTGGATGGCTTTAGCAAAGTAGGAAACAGGGAACAGCAAGACAAGAGACAGAGTCTCACGCGAAGACGCGAAGGTGCGAGGGAAGAAAAGAACAAAAACAGCAAAAGCAACAAAATCGCCACAGATCAACACAGATATCAAAGCGATCTGTGTTGATCTGCGGCGATTCTCTTTTCCTTCGCACCTTCGCGTCTTCGCGCGAGACTCTGTCTCTGTTCTTTCTGTTCCCTGTCCCTTGTTCCCTGTTCCCTACTTTTCACCTTTCACCTTTCAAGAGCATTTGTCGCATCGCCGTCGCCACAGCTTGTGGTGATTCGCTGCCGCAAATGGCACCGCTCACGGCAACACGTCTTCCGCCTGCTTGAATCACGTCGGGCAAGTTCGCGAGTGTCACTCCGCCAATGACAAATGTCGGGATCGTCGAAGTTGCGGTAGCTTCTCGCACAAACTCCAGACCCGGAAATCCTTCGAATTGTTTGGTCTTCGAGGGAAACGTCGGACCGATTCCCACGTAGCTTGCCCCGTCGGTAGTCGCTCGTCGGAATTGATCCGTGTCGTGAGTGCTCACGCCCACGAGTGCCCTCGGACCGAGGATGCGACGAACTTCTTTGACGGGCAATTCCTCCTGTCCAACGTGGACGCCATCGGCTTCGACGACTCGGGCGATGTCGGGCCGGTCGTTCATGATGAATAACGCACCGACGTCTCGCGTCCACTGGCGGACTTGTTTGGCTCGCTCCCAAAGTTCACGGTCGGGCATCTGCTTTTCGCGAAGTTGGAAAATCGTCGCTCCTCCCTGGGCGGCCTCTCGAATCGTCCACTCCAACGAACCGTAACACGCCGCACCGGTCAGCAACACGTAGAGCCTGGCGTCTTGCAAACGCTGTCTCGCCGAATCGCCCAAGAGCAGGATTCGTTCGAGTGTGTACGTGCGATACCGCGCCTGCTCGAAAGTTTGTGCGAGTTCCGAGTCCAACACCTTGCCGTATTCTTCGAGAGTCCGGAGGGCTTCTTGGAGTCGCTTCAAGTTGACGGTCGCGACGTGCAGAGGGGACGTCCGCTGTCCTTCTTGCGGGGTTGAGAACGAGGTCCCGACGTCGCGATTCGTGTCTCGTGCCGCGATGAGATTTTGCGACGGGAGCAGACTGAAGGCCAGCGAGAGGTCGTGCCGCAACGTCTTGCATTCTTGACTGAGCCTCGAATCATCGAGCACGAATCGGCAATAGTCTTCGACGACTCGCAAGGCTTCGCGGGCCCGGTTGGCGTTCGCGTCCAGAATACGAGCAGCATCGACGCGTTCCGTCACCGGTTCGAATTCGATGGGTTCGTCCAGCGTCAACACTGGCCCTTCGTTGAAAGCCACAACCTGGTCTTCGAGTTGCTGCATTGAAAGACCGAGATTTTCCAGAACCGCACACAACGATTCTTCGCCCTGCAGGATGGCCAACAACAGAGCCTCGCTGCTGACGGTTTTTCCGACGCCCCATTCTCGACAGAGGCTTCTTGCTTCGCGAAATAGTTCCACTGTTCGTTCCGCGAACCGAAGTTCGCGAGTTTCCGCCGTCGCCGACGGAAACTCGTCCGGGAGCCAGGCGCGGACCTTTTCGACAACGGCACCGGCTCGCACCAACATCTCGAACGCCTGGCCTTCTTCTTCCGCAAGGAGCGAGGAAAGGACGTGGTGCGGAGTCACTTCGGGCCGGACCTCAAAATCGGAAGTTCCGGAAGAAATTGCCAGAGCTTGGGCTTGTTCCAACGCCCGGTTCACTGCTGGGGTGCAAGGTTCAAACATGGAATGGTTCTCGTCGCGCGGCTTGTGGATGGTCGTTGCGTTGTGTCCGGGCGACTCCCAAAAGCCAGAGAAAACAACGCTCGTCCTGATTGTTCCGATTATGGGGAAGTCTTGATTGGTCGTTCCTCTCTATTTTACCAAGTCCCGCTACAGTTGCCGGGCCATCAACACCGATTCAAAGGCAAAGTTAGGAACTTGAATTTAATCGAAAACATCGGAAGCAGCGACAGGAGGGACAGATGCCCACACGGTTCGACTCGTCGCGTTTCCAAGCTCAACATTCCCGCCGTCAAGTCGGCTGCCTTCGGTTGGAGAAATTCGCCCAGAAGGCACCGACCAGTGACACACCACCTTCTTGGTGGTATCTATCCAGAGGGTCCACCACATGAATGACTTGAAAAGAATCTGGGGAATCGCATCCTCCCTTCCCTTTGCTCGTTGGACTTGTTGGGTGCTCCTGCTTGGTTGCATCCCGACGGCAGCTTCCGCCCAAATATTCTCACGCCCGGTTCAACGTCAGTCGATCAGCTCGCCCTACGCCGGACAAACTCAGATCATCGAGCAGGCACCGAGCAATCAACAACTCATCTTCCAAAATGCTGCCCAAGAGGGTGCCATGGAAACCGTCACCGATCAACAGGGGATGGTGCTTCAACCAGGCGAGGTCGTCGGTGGTCCGGTTGTGTCCTCGCCGCTGACGCTGGACCAGTGCATCAACATCGGCCTGAACCAACAACAAACCATCGCGGCGGCCCACGCCAGCCTCGCGGCGGCTCACGCCCAAGTGCGAGCATTGCGGAACCTATCTCCTTTCGCCGACCTCGTTCGCAAAGACCTGCCTTACCGTCGAAAACAAGCGGGATGTGGCGTGCGGATCGCCCAGGCCGGGTTGGACCAAGCCGTGTGGGAAGCGCGCTACGCCATCACACGGAACTACTTCTCTGCGCTATACGCCATGAAGCAGGAGAAGGTTGCGAAGTCTGTGGTCAAGGAACTGGAGTTGGCCGAGGAAAAGGCCAAGTTCATCGTCCGCAAGGGTGACCCCGATGCCGTCGTGACGCAGGCGGACGTGGAACAACTCAATTTGGCGATCGAACTCGCGAGGCTCAAGGTCATCAAGGCCGAGACCGGCGCCAAAAGGGCCAAGGCGGCTCTCCGGGAAGCGATGGGGTTACGACAAGATTGTCCGCTCGACCTGGCCGATGCCAACCTGCCGGAGTTGCAAGAGGGGTTGGTCAAGGAACATCTCATCCAGACGGCACTGGCACAACGCGGCGAGGTCGCCATTGCGGCGACGGCGGCCCACGTCGTCCACTTGGAAGTCCACGCCCAACAGAACATCCGGACTTCCACGGCTCAGACATTTGCCGCCGGGTCAGACATCCACGCACGACAGGTCCCGCAAGGTTCGACCGGCGAGACCTATCGGCCCACTGCGATCGGCCTCGAAATGCCCACGTTGCTTGTCGGTCGCAAGTGTGACCGCGTGCGTCGCGTCCAGGCCCTCGCCGGTCGGGCTAACGCAGTTGTGGGCAAGACCCGACAACTCATCGCGTTGGAAGTCGCCGACGCTTACTTGAAGTGGGCCGAGGCTACGCAGAAGCTCAAGCGTCTCGAAAAGACACCGAAGAAAGCCGCCGCGTTACTCAAGACGACCAAAGCTCGGTTCGACAACGGCGCAGCAACGGGCGAAGCGTTGCTGCGGGCCCAGACTCTCGACGCGACCGTCCAGGCGGCTTACAACGAGGCCCTCTATGACCAGGCTCTGGCATTAGCGGCTCTGGAGCGAATCACCGCTGGCGGGTTCCTGCCTAATTATCGCCAGGCCGGCATCGTCATTCACCAGACCCCCGGACAAATCGTTCCGCCCGGCGAGGTCATCCCAGCCCCGAAAAACCAAGCCCTCCCGAACGCCGGACCGTGAGATGTGAGTTCTCGAAGTTCTTTCCATCGTCGGGGGGGGGGCAAGACGCACACCCCCAAAAAAATGGG
>CAYYUU010000622.1:0-5206 GCA_964474955.1 uncultured Alcaligenaceae bacterium
ATCTTGGGGGCCATCCTCTTCGTTTGCGGCGTCCTCTGCATGACGACGAAGCGGAATGCCATCGGCGTTCTCATCGGCGTCGAACTTGTGCTCAACGGAGCGAATGTCAATTTCGTGGCCTATTCGTATTACAACAATGCGTTCGAGATCGAAGGCATGGTCTTCGCGTTGTTCGTGATCGTGATGGCCGCGGCGGAGGCGGCGGTGGCCCTGGCCATCGTGCTGAATTTCTACAACAACCATACGACAGTCGATGTGGACGATGCCGAGGAGTTGAAAGGGTAGCATGGGCGAGTTCATCCTAAGCTTTGCCGATCATCCGGGCCGGTTGTACGTCATCGTCACGCTGCTGCCGTTGTTGTCGTTCACGATTCTCCTTGTGGGGAACGGCCTAAGGTCGTGGTTGCAGCGCCATTACGATTACAACAAGCCCCGGATGACCCTCGGAGCGAAGCTGTACAAGAGGCTTGGTGGTATCGTTCAGGACCGACGCGGGGCCTGGATCGGGACCATCACGATGTTCGTTGCGTTCTGCATCACGGTCTTCGGCTTCATTCAATACTCCGTCGAGCACCAACACGGACATGGTCATGGAGCCCACGCAGCGCACGGGCACGACCACGGGGATCACACACACGGAGAGGAAAAAGAGCATTACCACCACGAACTCAAACGAGACTCGCGTTGGTCCGAGAGTTTTACGTGGTTCTCGCTCAGCTTCGCTTCGGCCAGCCACGAGCAACACAAGCATCACCACAAAGAAGGCGAACATCACAAAGAAGACGAAAAAGAAGAAAAGCACGAACACCATGGGCCCCTGGCCGACGCGTCCCACGCGACCAGTCTGAAAATCGGTTACAAAATTGACTACCTGTCCGGCGTCATGTTCATGATGGTGACGTTCATCGCAACGTTGATCCATCTTTTCTCGATGGGGTACATGAGTGACGAACTCAAGGATCCCGTCGAGGACCACGAAGTTCACACCGAGTTTGGCGGACATCTCGAACGACGTAGCCGCTTTACGCGATTCTTCACGTTCCTGTCGCTGTTCTGTTTCTCGATGCTCAACTTGATCCTGGCCGATAATCTGTTTCAGATTTTCGTGAGTTGGGAACTTGTGGGTATCTGTTCCTTCCTCCTCATCGGCTTCTACTACGAACGCCAAAGCGCCGCGAACGCCGCGAACAAGGCATTCATCACCAACCGCATTGGTGACGCTGGGTTCATCATCGGAATTTTGATCATTTGGACGTACGTCGGGACTCTTAACTTCGACGAGATTTTCTTCCGCCTCCGAAGCCCACAAAAGAATACGGATGGGCACATCATACAATCCGGGGACCAAATCATCCGCGGCACGCCGGTCTCTCGCGACGAAGCCAAAGAGGTTTGGGTGAGCGGTAAGGCCGAGAAGGACATCGCAAAGCAGAAGCACGAGTTCTTCAAAAAGAATATGCCCGAAACTCTCGAAAAACTCTCCGCAGAGTGGACCAAGGAGCACAAGGGAGAACCGAGCTTTGAAGAGAGGCAAAAGCTCGCCGCAAAAGCCAAAGAAAAAGTCGGGAAGGAATGGCGAGAGCAAGAACCAGAAAATATCCGACAAGCCAGGTCGCGATTCGCCTTCGAGTGGAAAGGACTGACTCACTTCGAAGAGGATCGAGCTGCGTGGATCAAGAAGAAAGAAGAAGAACTCTTTGATCACGCCAAGGAAAAGTTCATCCAGAAGCAGACGGAAAAGTTCCACGAGCTGAAAATACCCGAGGAAGAGGCGCAAAAGAAGGCTGAGGAGGCTTGGAAGCATCACGCCCGGGAAGCAAAACTCGAAACACAGCTTCAGGCTTCCCGCGAATGGGCCTTCGCACAAGGCCATTATCTCAAGATCCAGAACAAAAACGCTCCGATCACGTTCGACACTCAAGTCGTTTTGTTTCCACGAGAAAATGAACACGTAGAACCCTACGACCCAGCCGGCACTCCGCTGTATGACTCTCGCGGTGATCTCTCGAACCGAGGCGATACGCTCGCCTTCGTTTACGACCATCCGAAAAAAGATCAAAACGGGACGATGCCGTATTGGTTGCTCGTTCTCGCCGGAATCGGAATCTTCCTGGGGTGTGTCGGGAAGTCCGCCCAGTTTCCGCTGCACGTCTGGTTGCCCGACGCGATGGAAGGTCCAACGCCCGTCAGTGCGTTGATCCACGCCGCGACGATGGTGGCGGCGGGTGTCTATCTCGTTGGTCGAGCGTACCCGATCTTTACGATGGAGGTGTTGCTCGTCATTGCCTACACGGGCGCAATCACGTTGTTCGTGGCGGCGACGATTGCGGTCGTGATGCACGACATCAAGAAGGTCCTCGCGTACTCGACGGTGAGCCAACTCGGATACATGATGCTCGCCCTGGGAATCGGTGGCTGGGTCGCTGGACTCATGCACTTGGTTACGCACGCTTTCTTCAAGGACCTCTTGTTCCTCGGTTCCGGAAGTGTCATTTATGGGTGCCACCACGTTCAAGACATGCGGAAGATGGGTGGCCTCTATCCGAAGATGAAGATCACCGCATTGACGATGCTCGTGGGCGTCTTCGCGATCGCCGGGGTGCCGCTATTCAGCGGATGGTACAGTAAGGATGCCATCGTCGCTCAGGCGTTCGGGTATGGTGTGTTGAGTCCGCACCATTTCTTACTGACGTTGCTTCCGGTCGTGACCGCAGGCATCACCACATTTTATATGTTCCGAATGTGGTTCCTGACGTTCACCGGTGAGCCGAAGGATCATCATGTTTTCGACCACGCCCACGAATCTCCGTGGTACATGACCGTTCCACTCGTATTGCTCGCGATCGGGAGTGTTGTCGTCGCGACTGGATACCCGCCCTGGCAGGCAACCGCAAGTGCTCTCGAACATACCCTGCATCATTCCCAACCGGCTTCCGTCGTGGCCGACTTCGGTTACGTCCCTGGAGTCGATGAACCAGTGCCATATAACGTCAACATCGAAACGAGTGCGCGGCACCAGGCTCATGTTCTCCATGACATAGGCGGTGTGATTGCTCTGTTGATGGTGTTCGTCGGCGTGGCGTTTGCCGCGGCCATTTACTGGTATCGACTGTTCGATCCGGCGGAGGTCAGCGAACGAGTTACCGCGATGGGTGCGTTTCTCACTCATAAATGGTATTTCGATGAGTTATATAGCGCCCTGCTCATTCGTCCGTCGTTGATCGTGGCGATGTGGGCCGCGGCCTTCGATAGATATGTGATCGATGGATTTCTTCACTTGGTGGCGAACATCACGGTTTGGCTCTCCTGGTTCTGGGGCCAATTCGATCGCTATGTTGTCGATGGTTTGGTGAATATCGTCTCCGACGTTTGTTATCGAACCGGATATTGGCTCCGAAACGTCCAGACCGGTTCTTTGCGAAGTTATGTATTATTCCTGGTGCTCGGGGCCATCGGCATCTGGGTCATCTTGGCTCTATTCGTCCGGGCCGCACTTGGATCGATGTAGTCGGTCGGGTGTTGGGAGAAGATAGTTTGACGTGGGGTGGGGCAAGCGCAGCGAAGGCCCACCACATTGAACAGAAGCAATCAAAGTCACTTGTAAATATACATATATGAATTTCAATGCCTTCTTTGGGCTTGCTAGACTGAGTAGAAATCGATGAAGTATGCAGACCCTGATTTAATCTGGATGTCGGTGTTGATCTTCATTCCGACGGTCTTCGCACTCTTACTACTGTTCATCCCGAAAGGGAAGGACGAGTGGGTGAAGTGGACGGCGTTATTCGGAACTGCCGTGACGTTAACAATCAGTCTGATTGTCCTCGTCCAATACCTAAACCTGAAAAACTTCGCGAGGGCCAACCTCGATGGCGAGACGTCCAAGTCCACGTTGTTGGAACAACGAGCGACGGACAGTCTGGAGGCGGACGCCAACCCGAACGAAACGCAAAGAACGGATCTCGTCGCCCGCATTCCGTGGATCAAATCGTTCAATATCGAATACTACGTCGGGATCGACGGCATCAGCATGCCGCTTATCGTGCTCACGACGCTCATCTTCTTCTTGTCGATGATCGCGAGTTGGAGCATCGACAAACACGTCCGTGGGTTCTGCATGTTGTTCCTGTTCCTGGAGACCGGAGTCCTCGGGACGTTTATGGCCCTGGACTTCTTCCTGTTCTTCGTGTTCTGGGAAGTCATGCTTTTGCCGATGTATTTCCTCATCGGCATCTGGGGCGGTTCACGAAGAGAATACGCCGCGATCAAGTTCTTCCTATATACGATGCTCGGGAGCGTATTCATCCTTGTGGCCATGCTCGGGTTCTACTTCACGAACTTACAGGACTTCGTTCCCGAAAAGATGGTTCAGGTTCGGCAAGAGCAACTCGAAAATCAATACGCCAAGGTTATGTCCGCGGAAGAGGCTCAGTCCAAGGCCGCGAAAGACGTCAAGGTTCACACTTTCGATCTCATTGTGTTGGGTAAGGCGGGGCGGGCGGCTTCGCAAGTTCTCAACGACAAAACCAAAGGGCTCGAAAAAAATGTCGTGTCCATGACGAAGAAAAAGAAAGAAGGCGAGAAGGAAGAAATCGTATCCGTCTCGCAGTCCGAGAAAGACACAATCATAGACCGCCTCAAGCAACAGAGTTTCTTCAGCCCAGAATGGCAGTACGCCTTCTTCATAATGTTGTTTGTTGGATTTGCCATCAAGGTGCCGGTCTTCCCATTCCACACATGGCTCCCAGATGCTCACGTCGAGGCACCCACACCTATTAGCATGATCCTCGCTGGAATCCTCCTGAAGTTAGGAGGTTATGGGATCCTTCGGATCGGCTATCCGATATGTCCGTGGGCAGCCGAACAATTAGCGTACTCTTTGGCGTTGTTTGGGATGATTAACATCGTCTACGGCGCATTCGCGGCGATGGCGCAGAAGGACTTCAAGAAATTGGTGGCGTATAGTTCGATCAGCCACATGGGATATGTCATTCTCGGGATCGCCGTCTGGGCGAGCCCGGCAAAATCTCAGTACTGGGCTTGGGGGATGAACGGTGCGATGTTCCAGATGATCGCCCACGGCATCTCGTCGGCGGGTATGTTCTTCCTCGTTGGTGTGATCTACGAGCGAGCCCACCATCGTAACCTTGATAACTTCCGCGGACTCTATGAACCTATGCCGCTCTATGGCGGCATTAGCGCGATC
>CAYYUU010000623.1:0-5202 GCA_964474955.1 uncultured Alcaligenaceae bacterium
TGTGTGTAAGTTGTTGTGTATCAACAACTTACCCGACTTAACGGAGTAGTACTAAAGCAAGCCAAAGATGCTGACAGGCCCCGACCAAAAGGTGAATGACCAGGCTGGAGGGTCTGATACATACTCCCACGCAGCCGACGCGTCATCGGTGAACAGTCGCCAAACTTCTTCCGTTCGGGAATAAAAGTGGCCATTTTCGGATCGATGAAGGTAACGGCATTGTCCTCCATGCTCGTCTGGTGGATGACGTGTTGTATAGTCCGTTCTCCGACGCGAAATCCATATTGATGGCGAGATATGAGCTACGCGATGATTTTCTCAAGATGGAAATAACCTCCGCATTACCTGGACAGAAGCCGACCAATCCAAAAGTGCGGTCATTCACGATCCGTGAAGTCCAGACTGCGACTTTGAAGAAGAAATGATGATGGCTCAGTTTGTTGTCAGTGTCTCGAAATGCGGCTGAGGATTGAATGGTGATTGGTGGGTCGGAGTATTAGATTTGGAACATCTTCTATATCAGATTGAGCCGGACTTGTCTGTCGAGGAATTTATTGATGTTCTTCGGCGTTCGACGCTGGCCGAACGACGTCCGATATCTTCCGTGGAGAAAATAAATGGGATGCTCACACATGCGGACCTCATCGTGACGGCCCGCCACGACCAGCTATTGGTCGGCATCTCACGCGCTCTGACGGATTATAATTACTGCACCTATCTCTCGGACTTGGCCGTCGATGTTGCTTACCAGGGACGCGGTATTGGTCGCGCGTTGATCCACCGATCTCACGAAGCCGCAGGCCCACACACAAAGTTAATCCTCATTGCGGCACCCAAGGCACGGACTTACTATCCTCATATCGGGATGGAACCGCATGATTCGTGCTGGGTGTTGGGACCAGTGAAGGAAGAGGACTGAGTGTTTTTGAATTTCCCCATCAAGAAGGATCCATCAGGCATGCGAGAAAAGCCGGTCGCACGAGACGTCAAAGTGTTTGTGCCCACAAAGGAATTCGGGGTATCGCTTCGATTTTATGAAGCCATCGGTTGGCAGAGGAATTGGCAAGAGGACGGATTGGCCGAGATCGAACTGGCTGGGGTGCGTCTGTATCTGCAAAAGTTCTATGCCAAGGAATGGGCCGAGAACTTCATGATCTACATAGTCGTGGAAGATGCCCAGGCTTGGTATGAACACGTCAATGCCATCATTCAGGATGGTGATTTTCCGGGCACCCGCGTCAACCCACCAAAGCAAGAACCTTACGGAGCGATTGTCACATATGTTTGGGATCCGTGCGGCGTATTACTTCATCTCGCCCAACCAACATCACCTGAATCACCAACTCCGGATTGATAGCTCTGGGAGGAACTATTGATGAAACGCAGCGATTCCGTTCTCCTTGGAAGTCTATGTGTGGTGATCCTTTGGCTCATCACGCCGACCCCACTCCATGCCGCAAGGGCTCAGCGCACGCCAGAACAACTCCTCGAAGAATCGACTCACGTCGTGACGGGAAAAGTCACCAAGATCAACATTACCACTAAGCCATCGAGCAGTGAGGGTCTCGGGAGCTTCGATTATGCCATCCATTGTGAATTCGTTGTCGAAAAAGTGGAAAAAGGTGAAGGTCTGAGTAAGGGTGATGAGATCACGGTGAGATGTTGGCGGCGCAAAGCACTCTTTGCCCTAGCCCAAAACGCAGGCCTGTTCGGACACCGACCAATCCCGGAACCAGGACAAACTGTCAAAGTATATCTCCGAGAGAAGGAAAGCGTTTATCGTCCGGTCTATCCCAATGGGTTCCAACCGGTCGAGGAAGAAAACATCAGTCGATCCAAAGAGGTATCGCGGTTGTGGCGTGGATTCACACTCTTGTTCCCGCTGGAAGTGTGGATATTGATATCACTTCTGGTTCTTGTCCTCGTTCCGGTAATTGGCCTGTTGTGGCCTCGAAAATCGCGTGGAAGAGCCGTGAAATTACTGTTGGGCTCGGCTCTTGGACTCTGGACAGTCGGGCTCGCTTTCGGGTTTTATCAATTCTTCGCGGCGACACAAGGAGTTATTATCGGAGTTGCGTTTCTTGGCCTCGCTACCGTAGGGCCGATTGGCGTTTTCGCAGTTCGGCTAATCATGAGCGGATTGCGAAAATCACCCAAGCAAGTGGCGAGCAAGGAAGAAGTTGCGACGACTCCTGCTTGAGTAATGGTGATGTGTACTCCTGTTCGCATGGGTTTTTCAACTTGCATTCTTCACGATCGGACGTCGTCCTTTATTTGGCCAAAAAATACATCCAAAATTGATAGTGGTCAAACGCTCACAAGTCTTTGCGAACGATTAGGTTGAGAAGTCTTTCCAGAAATAATGAATGGTGGCGAAGAGGAATGGGGTCGGTGCCAAAGGGCTTGCTGTTGTCACTGGCCCTCCGATTTGGCGTGACCGACCATTTCCCTTTCGAGTTCCCGAATTCCTCTTTGATCATGGTCACCGCCTGAGAATCCTCTATGATAATATATAGAAAATTGTCTTTCGCTTGGGTCGTTTCTCGCAGCTCTCGTCTTCGTCTCCAAGCCCATACATATCCACAAACGTGAGACGAAGTCTCCCATCTGGACAACTATTGTTCCAAAAATTCGAAGGAGACAACTATGACCACACGTCAATCCGCTTTATCATTCCTATCGGAAGAATTGAAGGAGCTTCAACAAAGATGGCTGTTCTTCGTGTTGTTTGGTGCAGGGTTGTTGGTCGCAGGAGTTTTGGCGATCAGTTCGCCGCTCGTGGCCGGAGAAATCGCCATCACCGTCGTCGGAATCTTTCTCCTGATTGGGGGGTTCATTGAAATTGCGGCAGCGTTTGTAACACGCACGTGGGAGGCGTTCTTCATCAACCTCTTGGTGGGGGTTCTGTATGTGATCGTCGGCGTCTTAATGCTTGGGAAAACGACGGAAGCCCTCGCGGCGTTGACCCTTCTCGTCGCTGTCGCTCTGCTCGTCAGTGGCGTGTTTCGGATGGTCGCATCGATAACGAGCATGTTCTCCGGATGGGGATGGATAGTCTTCGGGGGGTTGGGCGATTTCTTGCTCGGCGTTGTCATCTGGTCGGGTTGGCCGGGTTCGAGCGCCTTTGTGATTGGTATTTTTGTCGGGGTTGGTTTGATCTTTCGTGGGGCGACGTGGGTATCTCTTGGAATTTCCCTTCGGAACGTCCAAGTCCCGTCATTCAAAGAACCGACTGATGAGTCGCAACCTTCGGAAAGCACAACCGCCCAGCATTCTCAGGTCGCTGCCCCAGAACAATAAAAATGGGTGATTTTCACGATTCAACTCACCCTCCAAGCTGATTCATAAAGGGTGTTTGTACACATTCAACATCGTGACAATTCTGTCCGACGTTGGGCTGCGTCTCAGAGCGGTTTCCTGTGCCCAGAAGACGCGCCCTGGAACCTTCCGAACGGGTGCTAAAGATTCCACCAGATTAGCGGAAAGATCGCCCCGGTATTGTTAGTGCACTTTTCCTGTCTTTTGTTTTGTTTTTCTGTTGTCTTGGATCCTCGGGTCCTCATGTTCCCGCTCCAAAACAACATCCAAACAATCCGATATTTCGCGTCCCTTGGTTGGGGATGGAGGCTTTCTTTTTTTCGTTTGCAGGTGTGGATAATTATGCATCTCCGAGGAATTCTCGAGAAACGAATCACGGCCATGCGTTGTCCTGTTTTTTGAAACTTGCTACGCTCTTCTCAGTTAGCGCGACCCAAATTCCCAAGGAGGGAGCGGACATGATTTCAAAAGAAGGATTCGGCTTGTTGTTGTTGACGTGTTTCGTTCCACAACTAATGGCGCAGGAACAAATCAAGAGCAAGCCACCCAAACAAATTATGCTCCGGGTCGCGGTGCACGGGGCGAGCTACGACAAAGTGACGCGGGAGTTATTTCTGGAGATGTCCGACCTGGCCAGCCAATCGATCAAAAAGTCACGAAGTGGAAAACGAGTTTACATCGTGACGTCGGGGGTTTGCGGAAAACGTGTGTTTCGTGGTTTAGACGTTCTTCGCCGAAACAACGTGAGCCAGGCTCTCGTTGACACGAATCTCATCGCGCTCGACGGACAAACTGGGTCCCTGAGCTGGTGTGAAGAATTTCCCGTTACGGTGGCGGGAAAGGTTTCTGGCGTTGGATTCCAACCTCTTGGCGTTGGGATGACTTTCGCTCCCAAAGTCCTCAAGAACGGCCAAATTGGCCTCCAGTACAGATTCTCGCACCACAACTGGTGCTCCAAATTACCAAAAGGGAAAACGAGAGGCGTCAAGCAACCTCTTCGTCTTCAGGGACGGGCGAAACTGAAAAAGGGAGCGAGCTTCGTACTCCTCGTCTCAAGGGCCCGCTCCGTTCGCCAAGACAGCAATGCTGCGCTCATCAAGGGCAAGGGTCTGAAAAACACGGTGCGTGTCGACTTGGTCGTGGTGATCACGCCGGAAATCGTTCAGGCGTCGAAGTAAATGTTTTCTCCGTTGCCAGGAAAAGGAACAACACCCGCGCCCAACGCATGCGGGAACCACTCTCCTTCCTGGTGGGAGAAGCCCCACAAGTTATTCAAGGATCTCAGGAAGACAACGAAATCCAAATTCCCAGGGAGGGACCTGGACATGATCTCGAAGGAAGGATTCGGCTTGTTGTTGGCGTTTGCGTGTTTGCTGTTCATCTTGGCACCGCATGAGTCCAACGCGGCCAACCGAAATGAACAAATCCAAATTCGCGTCATCGTTTGTGAGACCAATTGCGATAAGGCTTCTCGCGAGTTGTTCTTCGACTTGCTCGACTTGAATGGGAAAAAGTCGAGCACGAAGTTCCGCAGCGGCAACACAACTTGTACTGTGTTGTCCGTGCGGGATAAGGGCCGCATCGCTCGCGGCATCAACATTCTCCGAAAACACAACAAAGCGGCGACACTTGCCGAACCCAATCTTGTGACGGCGGATGGCCAAACAGCGTCTTTCAAAAGCGGCAGCACCAAGGCCGACCAGGAGTTGAAACTGACTCCGGAAGTCGTGGACGCCCAGAACATCCAACTCCGCTATGTCTTCCAACAAAAGACAACCAACGGAAAAAAAGAAACATCGAAAGACAATTCGGCGGTGCCGACTTTGCTCATTCAAAGCGCCACCAGGCTGAAGGCTGGCGAAACGTTGGTCTTGATCATCTCCA
>CAYYUU010000624.1:0-5200 GCA_964474955.1 uncultured Alcaligenaceae bacterium
ATATGGCCGACCGATCTTGAGTTGGCGAGTGGCGCTGCTGCCTTACATGGGCGACGCGGAGAAACAACTCTATCGCCAGTTTCGTCTCAATGAACCCTGGGATGGGCCGAACAACAAACAATTGCTTCAACGAATGCCGCAGAGTTTCCGGACGCCAAACCAATATGTTCGCTATCAGGGCAAGACCACAACTGTCTCCTTCTCCGGCAGGGGGACTATTTTCGAAGGCCCGAAAGGCATTCGGACAAAAGACATTCCGCCGAAAACCCTACTGATGGTGCTGAGTTCTGAGAACGAAACGTACTGGACGAAACCAGGCGACATCCGCGTCGAACCAGGCGAGCCATTGCCGAAACTATTCCCTCAATATCGCAACCAAGTCTTTGCGATACTCGCCGACGGGACGTTCAAGGAACTGAATCGCAACATCGCCAAGGAGAAGTTGCGAGCGATGATCTACCGCACATCCAAATCCATCGCCGCAGCTCCCAAGGCGAAATTTCCGCAAGTGGCTTGGGACGATTTCATCCAGATCGACGACATCGGCGCCAAGCGAGCGCTCAAGACCGTCAAGAAACTTGTCGCAGAGCCCAAGGTTGCGGTACCGTTCCTCAAGTCAAAATTGAAGGCGGTTCCCAAATTGGACGAAAAGGCTATCGCTAAACTGATCGATGAACTCGGGAGCGAAAACTTCCGGACTCGCGCGAAGGCCAACAAGGCTCTGCTCAAAACGGGAATCTTGGCCGTGCCGCTGTTGCAGAAGAAACTCAAAGACAACCTTCCACTGGAGGTGAGCGCGAGAATCCGTAAGCTGGTCGCCCGGTTTACCAACGCCCCAAATACCCCCGACGATTTGCGGGCCGTCCGAAGCGTTCTTGTCCTGCAAGAGATCGGCAACGCCGATGCGAAAACGTTCCTGGCTCGACTCGCCAAAGGTGCCGACGGCGCGATCCTCACGATCCACGCCAAGAAGGCGCTGGAGCGGTTGAAAGATCGGTAGAAACGAATTGCGTCAGTCGTTGGGTCCGTAGGGTGGGGCAAGCGTGAGCGCAGCGAAGGAGTTGCATGCTGCGAAGCAGCAGTGCGACTCCGGAGCCGAAAGACAACACAGCGATGGCCCACCCTACGACTTCTCACCCTCAATCAATTGAACTCGACTTGCAACTGGTTAAAATCTCCTGGGGTTACTTCCAGATGACAACTATCGTTCTCGATCGTGGTCTCCAGAAGTCTCTCGCCGCGAAGATCCAACAACGCGGCGTGTTTCGGATTCCGAACGCAACGGAACTCGGCGATGCCGCTTTGGAGGCTCACTTCCATCAAACGAACCGTCATGGCGTTGTGAAGATTGGGGGTTTCGCCGTTGGTCGAGGAGACCGCTTCCCCGGAGATTTCGACTCCACCGGGACGCATGCTCGTGAGCAACAAGTTCGGCGTGTCGAGGTGATAGAGCCAGCCCTCGCTGCCAATGTGCGGCGGGCCTTTAGTGGTCTCGATCATCGACACGGGGGTCGTGAGCCCCTGGGCCGTTAACATCGGGTGAGCCCGGTCAAGTCCGATGGCGATGTCGTAGGTGTGGACCGATTCGCGTTGCGGCAACAAAATCAAGTCGAGCATCCGCCCGCCGTGTCTTTGCAAAAACGGCAAACCACACGGGAAAATGACAGTGTTTAACTGGTGAGCACGAAGCTCGATGAAGTCGGGCGTCTGCGGACGTTTGGCCATGGTGAGATAGCCCGTCCCGTTGACTCCTCGGAACATCGCCGTGCGTTCGTCTCCCCAAGCAAATCGACATCCATAGAAAGCATGCCACGGGTCGCCAGCCGCCGGCTGTTCGGGAAAGAGTTCGATCCGCATTTCTAACACGGGACGCCCCAGCCACGCCCGCAGCCTTTGGCGATATCGAGCCAACACTTGTTCCTGTTCGCCTACGATCGCCCCTTCCGAAATCACTTCCCCCAAAGCTGGCCCCTCGGACGTCGTCTTGATGTTGCTCACCCGCATCGTCGCCTTTTTTTCGGGATTGAAGATGAGTTGCTGCGACAGCCGATTGATCGGAGCCTTGCGGGCCGCGATGGCTCGGAGTCCTCCGGTTTTCGGATCAACTTCGGCTTCGAAGAATTCGTTGCGAACGTGCAATTCGTCGGCAAGTCGCATTCGCATCGTCGGCGGCGGAGCGTCTTGCGGACCGTTCTTCGGAATCCACGCAAAACCGAGTGACGGGATTTCCAGAACCAGTTTCTGTTTGTCCCCATCGAGTTGGCAAGCCTTCACCGTATCCTTGATCGGCAAAGCGCGAGACACACCACTCGATTCGACTGTGATTCGTCGGGCGTAGCTGCACGGATTGATGAAGAGATAGCCCGGTTCGTTGGTCGTGGCTTGCGAGAGCAACTTTTCGGACATCGTCTCGAGAATCCGTTTTTCCAGATGATCGAGCTGTTCTTTCCACTGCGCGACCGGTTCGGTGAAATCTGGCCCGGCCATTTCGATGGCGTCTTCGAGTTTCTGCAACTCGTCATTGAGATCGAGCGGATCGTTCTTTCCGGCGAGTCCTCGCTGCATGGCCGCGAGCGACCAACACACGTCCAACCGTCTTCGAATTCGTTGGTGAAGGTTGAACCCCGTGATTGGGTATTTCGATTTGGGCGGCGTGTGGTGCTCACCTTCGGCGGTTCGCGACGTGAGATAATCCACGTCGTACTCGTCGACGTTGTGTAAGTCGGGGTGCTCGCCGTAGACCATTTCGTTGAAGTAGCGGCGGTACGTCACCCACTCACCGAAGATGGGACCGCAGCGATATAATTCGAGAAATTCGCAGGTCCAGGGGTTGGCCGGTTCTCTGTGGAAGATCGGCAACGTCGCGGCGTGGTCTTCTCGCGTCGTCTTGAAGAGATAATAGCCCAGGTGGAAAAACGTATGGGCCGAATGCGCCCGAAGCGGCGCTCGCACGAAGGCATCGACCTGCTTGCCGTCGGGCGAGGGCCAGTGAACGACCGCCGACATGAAATGCGGAATCGTCGTGCCCGCGTTTGGGAGCATGACCGCCCGAGTGATCCCGTGAGAGCTGAGGAAAAGCGGAAGTTGCGGCGTGACAAAACTTCTCTGACGGGCAAAAATCTCGACCGGTTTGCCGAGCAATTCTTGATAGACGGCGGTTCCTTTTCGGACGTTCCAGAGTTGTGATTCGACTGGCAAGACGGCGTCTTCGCGATCCACGTAGCAACCGCCGCAGATTTCCAAGATCTCGTCCTGGGCCAACTCGCGAAACCTCTCGAAGTCTTCCCGGCGAACTTCCTTAAATTTTTCGAGCGTCGAACTCGAAGCCACGACGTTGAGCGGAAGCCCTCGTTCCAGCGTCCCCGGCCATTGCCGTTCGAAATGCTTCTCGTCCAACGAGCACACGTCGATCAGGAAGATGTTCGCTTGATAGAGCGTTTCGCGAGCCTCGTAAAGTCGTTGGGCCGCATTGTAGAGATGACGCTGCCACGGTTCGAGCGTATTCGGATCGACGGTGTACTGAACGCCGCCAGGACCCATGTCGTCGTAATACCCATCGTATTCGCCGCGGTCATCGTCGTAAGGATCGTTGTACCCTGGGTCTTGATAGGGATCGTCCGGATACGAATCTTGCGGCGGAGCTTCCGGAGGAATCGAGTCAGGCTCTCCGGCGTATTGTTCGCCTTCCTGTGACATACCAATGTCACTGTCGGGGCCTTCTGGCGGCTTCACCAGGCCGATCGACACGGCGATGGCCATTTGAATTTCGTCCCAGAATTCAGCCTCGACGAGGAGGCTCTCGTGTTCCATGGCCTTGCTCAACGTGACCAGAAGCAAGTAGCCGAGACCAATTCCGAAAAACTGCCGGACCTTCTCCGGTTCGAGAGCCAACAACCGGTTGCGGATTTCTTCGGGCGAAAGTTGCTCGCCCCCTTCCGTCGGCAGATCGGACATTTCGAAACTAACCGGAGCGACTTGGCCCATCGTCTCGTGGAGCCCTTGCAACGTCGCCTTTCGATCGCGCGACGCACGGACGGCGACGCCCCCGACCTCTTTGACTTTGTCGGCCCAACCTTCGGGCATGGTGTTCGGAGGAAACCCGGGCACCGCGTAGACGTTCTGGGCTTCGGGCTCTTCGTGGTCGTGCGGCGGGTCGACTTTCGGCGGGCCGGACGAACCCCAGATGACGGCGGGATGCCAAAGCGCGGTGTATGCGTTCATCCACGCGAGCATTTCCTCGTCGCTCAACTGGGTCGGATTCTGACCGGGATATGTGTGGGGACTCAACAGGTATAGTTCTCTTTTCATACTTGAATTTGTATCCGTGATGATAAGAAGGTCGGCGCCGCTCTTTTGGATTTTGGATTCGTATGTAGGACAGATTTTTAACCTGTCCAAGAAAATACGGGACAGGTTGAAAACCTGTCCTACGCCCCAACACTCCAATCGATTCCAAGATCTAGAGCGAAACTCGTTTGTGTGATCTCTTGAAGCAAAGTCCGTGCTCGTGCGTCCATACAGTATAACTTCTCTGGTTCGTCCCATGCTATGAAAGGAAATGGCTTTATGAAATCAAGTTTTTGGGGCTTGTTGCTGGCCCTTGCCATGTTGGTTCCCGCGTCGGATTCCTTGGCCCAGGAGCGACAAAAGGCCGTTACGTTCGAAACGAAGGGCAAGGACTCGGTGAAATATCGGTACTGGCTCTATTTGCCCAAGGGATACAAGAAGTCTGACAAGGCGTGGCCGCTGATGATCTTTTTGCACGGTGCGGGAGAGACGGGTACAAATTTGAAGCAAGTCCAAAAGCATGGTCCGCCCAAACTGGCCGAGAAGAAGGATTTTCCGTTCATCATCATCTCGCCACAAACTCCCAGACGTGGCTGGAACACGAAGGACCTCGACGCCCTTCTCGACGACGCGATCAAGCGTTACAAGGTAGACGTTTCTCGCGTGTACTTGACGGGCTTGAGCATGGGAGGTTTCGGAACATGGGCGTGGGCCGCGCGATCACCCGAACGATTCGCGGCCATCGTTCCGATTTGTGGAGGCGGTCGTCCGAACACGGCGAAGAAGATCAAAGACATCCCGACGTGGGTTTTTCACGGTGCCAAAGACCGTGCCGTCTCGGTGAAGTACTCCCAGAACATGGTCGATGCTCTGAAAAAAGCCAACCTTGTCCTGGCCGGTGGAACCATCCGCA
>CAYYUU010000625.1:0-5198 GCA_964474955.1 uncultured Alcaligenaceae bacterium
CGATCTTGTCGAAATCGGTCGGTCGGGTTCGTGATACGAGCAACGGTGCCCCGTCCCAGGATGCAACCGCGGACCGGCCTCGCACTTCGACGGCGAGAGTCCGAAAGTCGTGGGGGGCGATTTCTTCGAATTGTTGTTGGCGATTCCCAAGCAATGAGCGAGGCCCGACGAGGTTCGCCCAATTTCGCACTCGCTCATAAGGTACCGTCGGGTGGTCGCCAAGGAACCAAAATTTGAGTTGGGGCTTCAATGTCCGCACTGGACTCCCGAAGCGAGCCCCGAGCGAGTCTTGATAAAACGTCAGCCCGAGGTAGAACCGGAGGACGCCATACCGTTTGACTTGCTGTTGATGATACGCCCAGTATGGTCCCGCTTGAGCCTTGCCTGGGATTCGGCTGTGACGGACCGATTGACAAAGACGAGTTTCGATGCGATATCTGCCACCGGGAACACGAGGGAGTAACTCGACCAGAGCGGCTCCTCGTGCGGCGAATTGAACCGCCTTTCCTTTTCCGTCTGGGGAGTTCACGACGGAGGCTTTGACGGACCCGAATTGAACTCGGGAGGTCGGAAGTTGGCCGTCTGGTGCAATCAAGTCGATCTTCTTCGACTGGCGCAATCGATCCAAAAGCTGGTCGGTCTTCGTGAAGTACGGAATCGTCTTGTCGGATGCAGAACCACTGTCGGTGTTGCGTTGTTTCCATCCTCCCCATAACCAAACGCCGGTCGTCAAAGCTCCCAGGGCCAAGGTCGAGCCGACGAACCACTGGAGACGGCGAAAACGTTTCGGCTGACCAGACGCCGAAGCGGATTGCCGCCAAATCGCCAAATCGCTTGCGAGATCGGCTGCAGAATCATACCGCAAGCTCGGATCATAGTTCAGACATTTTCGCACGATCTGTTGTAGCTGCGGTGGGATCTTGACCGCCAAGCCGTCGAATGAAACCTCCGGCGTGTCCTCGAACGCTCGGATCATGTCGTCGACCGAAGCACCCACGAACGGATATTCCCTTGTGAGGAGCTGATACAACAGCACGCCCAACGACCAGACGTCCCCCGCCGGCGTGGCCCCGGATGAGTTCCCCCAACAACACTCGGGGGCTAGATACGGAAGTGTACCGACGACGTATCTTTGGGTGGGCCAATGCCCTCTGGTTGCCTCGAGGTCACCTTCGGAAAGTTCGGCAGAAACGGGGTGCGCTTCGAAGGATGCCAGGATGGCCAGCCGCTTGGCCACTCCGAAGTCGGCCACGCAGGGTTCTCCGGCTTCGGTCAGGAGGATGTTGGCAGGCTTGATATCCCGATGCACGACGCCTTGGTTGTGGGCAAAATCCACGGCCAAGGCTACTTTCTCCACGAGCTGCACGGCTGACGACTGGTCTTGTTGGTATCGTTCCAGATGATCTTCCAGACTACCCCCGTGAATCAGTGGCATGACAAAATACGGCCGACCATCTAGGACGCCTGCCTCATAAACGGGGACGATTCCGGGGTGAGCTTCCAGGTGCGCGAGGACCCGCATCTCTTGGCGGAATCGAGCCAGCGAATCTGGATCACCGACGCGAGGCGGAAGGACCTTGACGGCTCGCAATTGATCAAGGTCTATATGACGGGCTTTGAACACGACCCCCATGGCCCCTCGGCCCAGCAGTCCCAGGAACTCGTAACCGCGCAACGGCGGAAACTCTTCTTCCTGCTTGCTTCGGGTTCCGTGAGCGATTGTACTTTCGGCAGTACCCGGCTGCATCTCGGGCGGAAGAGTTCTCGTAGTTCCAACCTTCGCGGGCACGAACTTACGTATGTTCTGAGTCGCGGCCAGCTCCTCTGACGCTGCTCGGCCCTCTTCGCTCACCTCGTCGGCCCCACCATCCTGAATGTTCTTACGGGCGTTGAGATTCTCTTGGTCGGACATGCTCATCCCCAATTTCGATCACGAATGGTTCCGAGTCCCTCAGAACTGGAAAAGGCGGCTTCCCATCCAATCCTCCCAATCCAAGTGTACCATTTCAAAGGTGTGTCTCCAAACACGTGTCTCGCTCCTTGCTTGCTCCGACTCGAAGGGAACAGAAGCACGCTTGCCTGACACATCTCGCATCAGGGAATCCCCCATGCGAAGATCAAAAATTCACCGATGGGGGATAACTCGCCCAGTCAGTACGATTACTCACATCCCTTTCCGAGTGCGTTCATCTTGCGTTTCCTTGATGAGGACAACAAGCTATCGGCCAAAAACAGGATTGCTTCATGTTTCGTGGTGAAGTTCCATCCCACGTCGCGGAAATTGGGAACTCAAAAACGGAGGTGAATGGTTGTGCTCCGAGTTCTCATCACGACGCCTCGTCCTTCATTGAGGAGCGCCTACCTCGCGACCCTCGAAGATTCCGGGTTCGTTGTGGAAACCGTCTCAAACGAACTGGACTCTCTGGACATGCTCTCAATGTTCCACCCAGACGTGGTGGTCGTTGATCTGGAAATTCTGGGCAACCGGAGCCATCGATTTCTCAAGCGTGTTGCCGAAGAACATCTCATTTCATCGCGGAGCGTCGTTCTGTTCGGCACAGGAATCCAATCCAATGGCTCGTGGCTTCACTCACAGATCGTCCATAGCCGACACCCCAAGCCCCTGTCTCCTACTGCGTTGTTGTCCCTCGTGTGCGATATCCAAAGTGAGAGAGAGGAACAGGAGCGTTGGGCTCCGTGGTCTCTGCTCAATTAGAGCCCTGCGCATGCTGGTTCGCGGGAACTAAAGGTTGTTCTTCGTTAGGCGAAAGCGAAGCGTCCACCGCCGCAACGCAACTAACGATCGCCGCGACACTCCCGATCATTTTGAGCAAGGAATGGCTCTGGTGTGGTGAACCTCGTTCTCACTCTGGGGAAATCCCCCAAGCCGGAATTAGACACATCCTGAATAGACAACGAAGGCGACTTGGCAGACAATAACAACCACTGTCAGCCTATGTATTCCCAATGCCGGAAAACAGTTTGACGGCCCTCTTGCTGGAAGGACCACCTCATGAAGCTTGTCCTGTTGATCGAAGACGACCATCTCAATCGGAAATTGTTGCGAGACATCTTGGGCATGAAGTTTCGAGTCCTCGAAGCGAACTCAGCCGAATCCGCCTTGTCTTTGCTCACCGATCACAACCCCGATGCCATCTTTCTCGATATTCAATTACCCGGGATGGACGGAATCGCGCTATTGCGGTTGTTGAAAGCAGATCCCAGGACCGCCGCAATACCTGTCATTGGTTTGTCGGCGATGGCTTATCCAAATGATGTGAAGAATGGGCGGGACAACGGATGTCTCGAATACGTCACAAAGCCCATCGTGGAGGAACCCTATCCCTTTGTGGAACGGATGGAGAAATTGCTAGAGCAACAGCACGGCCAGCAACTGCCGCATCCGTCGAACGACATGGCGACGCACCACTTTCAGGAAAAAGCGGTGGGATGATGGAGAAGATTTTGGCGAAGAAATTCGTTATCGGTTTTCTATAACCCATTGAGTGGCATGCAGGGATAGTTCCGCCGCGTCCGCGAGGCTCAGCTTCTCTTTGATTTTTTCCCGATACGTTTCGATGGTCTTGACGCTTAAATGCAAGTGCTGGGCGATCTTTTTGGTTGTGAAACCTTGTCCGATTAACTCAAAGACAGTCAATTCCCTGTCGGACAAGGTTTCGACGGGTGATTGATCTCGGGGTTTCTTTCCCATCGAGTTTTGCAGCAAACGTTGACTCATTTCTTCGCTCAGGTACACTTTTCCGCCGAGGACTGTCCGAATCGCGTCGATCACATGGCGAGACGCGACCTGTTTCGTGACGTATCCCATCGCCCCTGCCCGAATGACTCGCTCGGCGTACAACTTTTCGTCGTGCATGGAGGAGGCAATCATGGGAAGCGATTCGTCCAAGGCACGGACTCGTTTTATGAGGTCGAGTCCACTACCGTCTTTCAACGAGATGTCGATGACCATGACGTCGGGTCGGCGATCGCGTACTAGGCGAACGGCATCGATGACGCTGTCGGCTTCGCCACAAACTTCCATGTCGCTTTCTTGAGCGATGAGCGCGCTCAGGCCCTCCCGTACGATTGGGTGATCGTCGACAAGAAAGATGCGAATTCGCTGGCAGTCTTCATTGCTCCGAGTCGACATAGTTGTGGATCTCCCGCTCACCAATTTCGTTTTCGATCGGGTTACTTTCGAGGGCAGAACACCCCTTCGAGACCTTGCCTCCGGGAGGGCGGTGGTAATGTGAGTGTACTGGAGATTCCGACAGATGGATAGAGACGGGTACGTTTTTTGGACCGATCCAGTGGATGATTCACACTGCGGACACGAAAAAAAGCCGACCCGAAAAGTTCGAGACGGCTTGGGGTACATCGTGCTGAATTCTTCGCCAGAATTGCCACGAGCAGAGGTTTGTTATGCGGGTGGTCTTCGACCGGCGTTAAACACAAACGACACGATCGATAGAATGACAAAGACGACGAACAGGACCCAAGCGATCCAGGCCGCAGCCCCCATCACCTGTGTCGCTCCAAGAATAGCCGCGATGAGAGCTATGATCAAAAATGTAAATGCCCAACCTAACATAATGAACTCCTTTTGAAGAAGTAGAAACGTGTTACTTAACTTTTCAACAATTGTGCAATCTATGTGCCAAACGGACGTTCTATGTTCATCACGTCAAATTCTTGAGCGAAGAACGGAGTTTCCTCTTCGAAATTGTTGGTTTCCTTGCGAAAATCAATCGAAGCGATCCACTCTCAGGATCCAAAATATGTAAGTTGGTTCTCACTGAGGCGCACATCATCGCACAGGTTAATACCCATAGCGGGTCTCTGAATGTAGGAGGATAGTGAAAGAATGACTGAACCCAAACATCCCGATGGTGCCGATGCACCCCAAGACCAGGATCAAAAGCCGCGACTCCGAGTTCTCTTCCACGACCTGCGCCATTGTCTGCATACGTTGCGGACAGGGCTCCAAATTTTGAAAATGGCTGGGTACGACGAAGACAAATTTGGGGAGACCTTCTCTCTGTTAGAACAGGACGGAAAAAGGGCGGCTCAATTGGTCGATGAACTCGTCCAGTTCACTGGTGAAAGTCGCGACTGAGAGCAGGTTCCCTGATGAGGTTGTTTTTGTTTTGGAGTGCGGCAGCGTAGTTCCAGTTTCGCACAAATCGCACACATTT
>CAYYUU010000626.1:0-5191 GCA_964474955.1 uncultured Alcaligenaceae bacterium
CGAATGGCCGAGGCCATTTGTTCTGTTGTCATCGCGGGCTGGGTCAAGAAATTTTCGGTCCCACAAGCAATGCCTCGCTCGCCAACCCAGGTGACGTCCGGCTCCACGTCCGGCGAGGACAGGGGCGATTTGAGACCGGCATCCACGACGATCATTCGAACCCCGTGCCGTCGGGCGAGAACATTCACGGCCGCACCGCCCTGGAGAAAATTCCGAACCATTTGTGGCGTGACTTCCTGCGGATACGCGCTGACTCCTTCCTCGGCAATCCCGTGATCGGCTGCCATCACGACAACCGCCGCAGGATCCGCGGTCGGCCGCAGCGTCTCTTGGATGGCCGCCAAGCGTTGCCCAAGTTCAAGAATGCGTCCCAAAGCTCCTCTGGGCATCGTCAAACGGGCTTGATATTCGGCGGCGCGTCGAACCCATTCCGAATCGATGGGAGGAATCGAAGTTTGCACAAATCACCTGTTGCAGGTAGGGGGAGGAGATTGGAGAGAAACGGGCGGGGAACATCCAAAATTAGGATATAATGGTAACGTAGGAAGAACAGGAACTTGCACCGAAGCCCACTTAAAATATAACAAACGATTGCTCAATTGGTTTCGGTTCCTACGCACTCCCGCATTCAAGAATCACGCAGCATTCATAAATCTCTTGACACCATGAACTTGATCGGCGAAGAATATCTCAGTATTCCTGAGCCAACGATTTGGTTCTCGTCCGAATAGCCCCGCGCCGCAAACAATGGGCTTCGAATATCGGCGCATGAAAGGATGACAGATGTTAGGCTCCGCCACGCCATTGCTCTCGACGCCGCACGGCTGATGTACGAACGACTCGAGTCGGAATATTATACGGCCAAACGCAAGGCCGCGAAACGACTCTGTGGTCGCAACGTCAAACCGAAAGACCTCCCTTCCAACGCCGAAATCCGCGAACAAATCCAAGCCCTCGCCCGCATGCACGAAGGCGACAAGCGTCTGGACAACCTCAAGCAGATGCGGTTGGAAGCGCTTCGCTTGATGCGGTTGCTCGCGCTGTTTCGCCCGAGACTCATTGGAAGCGTGATGACCGGGCACATTCGCAAGGGGTCCGACATCGACCTGCATGTCTTCAGCGACAGCGTTGGGTTGATCACGGATATCCTCGCACAGCACGGATTCCAGTACGACGTCGAACGCAAGGAAATCAACAAGTTCAACGAAACTCGCGTCTTCACGCACATCCACGTGTTCGATCGATTCAACTTCGAGTTGACGGTCTATCCGGAGGACAAGGCCCACTACGTTTTCCGCAGTTCGATCACCGGCAAGGCCATCGAACGAGCGTCCATCAAGGAACTCGAAGAGATGCTCCGGACGGAGTATCCCGAACTCGATCTGGACGCCGAACTCGACGCCGAAGCCGAAAGGATGGACCCGTATTCGTACTTCCGGATGCTCATGGCACCGCTCGAAGACGTCAAGCAGAATGCCCAATATCACCCCGAAGGAGATGTGCTGTATCATTCTTTGCAAGTCTTCGAACTCGCGAAAGATGCCCTTCCTTATGACGAAGAGTTTTTACTCGCGGCGCTTCTTCACGACGTGGGAAAAGGAATTGATCGAGCCGACCATGTCAACGCCGGGCTCGAAGCTCTCGAAGGTTACATCACCGAACGGACCGAATTTTTCATACGCCACCACATGGACGCACATCTCTATCGGACCGGTGAACTCGGCATGTCGATGAAGAAAAGACTCGCGTCAAGTCCTGACTTCGACGAGTTAATGCTCCTTCAAGAATGTGACAAGGGCGGGCGCGTTCCTGGTGCCATCGTCGGGACGCTCGACGAAGCACTCGATTACTTGCGAGAGCTGGAGCAGTATAACGAAGAATAGAAAAGAGAACCGCAATGGCTTCAGAACTTGAGCATTGCTCGGAGCCGCGCAGCGGCGACAGATTGTAGCCCCGGGCGTGAGCCCGGGGAAAAGCGAAGCACTCTCACATTCCGCGGCCTAACGGCCACGGCTAAGATCTATCGCCCCAAAGAAGCAAACACTGCGCGGCTTCCAAACCAAACAAAAGCAACCTCTCGCCTCACCCAGCAAAAGCCTGCTCCAAATCGGCTTGGAGATCTTCCACGTCTTCAATCCCAACACTCAGCCGGACTAACCCATCATCAATCCCACGTGCCTCACGAATTTCCTTGGGAATACTCGCATGAGTCATGGTCGCCGGATGTCCTATCAATGATTCGACGCCACCAAGACTTTCGGCCAAGCTAAATAGCTTCGTTCGCGTTAGTACGCGCAATGCGGCTTCCTTTCCACCCTTGATACTCACGCTAATCATTCCTCCGAAATCCCGCATTTGTTTAGCTGCGAGTTCGTGTCTGGGATGTTTTGGCAAACCGGGGTAATAGATCTTTTGAACCATAGGTTGTGATTGGAGCCATTCGGCAAGTTGTTTGGCGTTCTGACAATGACGCTCCATGCGGATCGACAAAGTTTTAATTCCGCGTAATGTGATCCAAGCGTCGAACGGTCCCGGAACTCCGCCCGCCGCATTTTGATAGAACGCAATTGGATCGAGCAGGACCTTGGCTCCGATGACCGCACCACCGACTACGTCCGAGTGGCCGCCTATATACTTTGTGGTGCTATGAACAACGAGATCGGCGCCGAGTTCGAGAGGGCGTTGCAGATACGGCGACGCGAACGTGTTGTCCACGGCGAGAATTGCTCCGACCGAATGAGTGAGTTCGGCAATGGCTGCGATGTCCACGATTTGCAGCAGCGGATTCGTTGGCGTTTCGATCCAGACGAGCTTGGTCTTGTCCGTAATGATCTGGCGGAACCCATCGACGCTGACGTCTTCGGTGTAGCGAGAAACGAGGTTCCACGGCTTGAACACCTTGTCCAACAGTCGAAACGTACCGCCGTATAAATCCGCCGACGCTGCGACTTCGTCTCCGGGTCTCAGCGTGGACAACACCGCAGTCGTGGCTGCGAGTCCGGACGCAAACGCGAGTCCACGCTCCCCGCCCTCGATGGCCGCGAGACATGTTTCCAAAGCTGTCCGAGTTGGATTTCCACTCCGCGAGTATTCATAGCCTTTGTGTTCGCCCGGTGCGGCTTGAGTATACGTTGAGGTCGCATAGATCGGAACAACAGTCGCTCCGGTCGCGACGTCGGCTTCTTGTCCGGCGTGGATAGAAAGCGTGGAAAAACCCAAGTTTGATTTATCTGTTGGCATCGTATGTCTCCTAATTTCGAGATGTTATTTTCACACTACCAAGTAAGTCGGGCTATTGATACGGTACTTGTCATCGGACTTTGAGTTCCGCAGTGGCCAACGGGAGAAGCAACGTCCATGATCTACATCCCTGAGACCTTTTTGTTCACAGTCTTATTCTTGATCTGCCCAAACAGCTCACTGGAGACTGTCGAGAAAGGCGACAAGAATGACAACCCGTTACGGACTCACCTCGTTGCCACTTTTGGGTTGAGTCAAAATCAAGAACTCACATGTTTTTCGCTTTCCCCGAACGGCAAGTGGATTGCCATCGGAACCGAATCTGGAGAAATCATCGTCTGGTCAACGAAACACCCAAAGAAACCCAAGATCATCTTGCGTCCTCCGGTCCTGGGAAATAGCAAGCACATCCATCATCTCAGTTTCTCGCCGGATGGAAAACGCCTTGCGTGTGTTCTTGGTGAACGAAATGGGAGTGCGCAGGTCTGGAGCATCAGAGCCAGGAAAAGACTTTGGGGCACTCACGGAATCCGGCACCCTTCGGGAATCGCATTTTCACCCGATGGAAAACATCTGGCCGTGACGGATCAACGAAACCTTCAGTTCTACACAACCGACGGCAAGTATTTGTGGACCGGGAAGATCGACACGGCCCTTCGTACTTTTATTGATTTTACGCCGAAGCGCAACGTCATTACTGGCGGACATGGATCCGCCGCGATTCGTATTTGGGACTGGAAAACGGGGAAGCTCTTGAAGCGATATGGAATCAATCAGTTAACGGCTCTGGCGTGTGATCCAAAGAATGGCAACTTGGTGGTCGGTGCTCTTGGAAAATACCTGTCGGTTTTCGAATCGGATTCTGGGAAAACTATCTATTCGCGTCCTGCCCAAAGCAATAACTCTCTCCAGGTGTTTGCGATTCCAAAAACAAAGGGCTTGTATCTTGCCGGGACCGACGGGAGTCTGGTCACGATTCACGACCGAAAAACAGGACGAGAAATCACAAGATTATCTACGTGGAGTTCTGATCGGTTAGTCGTGACTCGCGACGGAACGTTATTTGCTGTCCCGGTCGGTGCGAGAAAACTCGGTTTGTGGAAGATTCAATTGGGAACAATGTCCCGGTGATGCGTTTGGCAAGGACGCGGGAGCCAACTTGATTTGGCGTGGATCACTTATCAAGTTTATCAAGTTTTTCAACGTGATCGAAGTAGTAGAGCATTTCTTGGGCAGTGATGAACCCATCCCGATTTCTATCAAACCGTAGAAAATCGCTCACGTGCCTCTTGAGTTTTCTCCACTCGTAAAGCCCCACCTGGCCGTCTTGGTCTGTGTCGGCGAGGCCGTACCAACCCTTGCTCAAGACCTCCGGTAAGTTGTCGTAACGATAGACCAAAGGTCGGCCCTCCGGATTCGGGATTCCCCCTTTCACGCGATATCGTTGTTCCATCGTGACGAAGGCATACCGACTGATTTCTTCCCGATTGAGTTTTTCGTCACCGTTCTTGTCGAATTCCTTGAAGCGTTTTCGAAGTGAGAACGTAGCTTCTTTATTATCCAGCACACCATCTTTGTTGCGGTCGCGCCGGAGGTTATAGTCGATGTTTTGCTTGACCTTTGATTGAAAATCTTTCCAGGTGATTTCTCGCCGAAAACGAAGACCGCCAGGGCTTTTCTTGAGTTCGACAAAGTAGTCAATGAAATCTTTCTTGGTGATTTTGCCGTTCGAGATACCTTTCTTTCGGACAAGATCAACGAGCATGCTCCGCAAAAATCCGGAATATGTTCGAACGTCGATGTAGGACTTTCCTTTGGCCATCTTGTCGAACGCTTTCGCGATTTCCGCCTTTGGATCGGGTTTGGGCCGGGTGCGATTGGTTCGGCTCTGTGTTTGGGCAACTCCGAATGCCGGCAAAGAAGCGAACACAACGACCAGGAGCAACCACAT
>CAYYUU010000627.1:0-5185 GCA_964474955.1 uncultured Alcaligenaceae bacterium
TAGGAATCATGGGCCTGTTTGGGGTCCCGCTGAACCCGGCGAATATGATCGCCATACCGCTCATCTTGGGAGTGGGGGCCGACAACGGCATTCACGTCGTCCACGATTATTTATCGCGACAACGAGGCAAACGGTATCGGCTCAGCTTCGGCACGGGGCGAGGAATCATGGTCGCCGCTTTGACCACGATCATCGGGTTTGGCGTGCTCATGATCTCGCATCACCGCGGCCTTGCGAGCTTGGGGTTGCTGCTGACGATTGGCGTCAGTTGCTGCATGTTGACGGCTCTCGTGTTTTTGCCCGCCATGCTCGGACTTCTCACGAAAGAGAACACACTGCAGCAACAGGCCGACGAACCTACAAAGCCACGGCTGTTTACTGGCGAAGCGGCGTAGTAGTCATCCGCGGCCTGGATCGTTGGGTGGGAAAGGGCGCGAAGCACTATTTCTAGCTTCGCGAACTCTATGTTTAGAGCGGATACCGTTTGGTTTGGTGACAGTTGGAGGTCATCCGCATGCGTTTTTTACAAGAAGCGCCAGCGAAGGCTCTGTCTGGTCCTTCGCTACCGCTTCAGGCTTGTAGCAATGTGCCCAACCCAAGCGTGAACCGCTCTACTGCGGATTGAGTGGGGCACGCGGCAGGCGAGAGAATCAAGTTGTCTGATTATCCATAGTAGGGTGTGACAAGCATAGCGAAAGCATTCTAAAAAGACAAGGGTACACGCGAGCTGCATGTACCTACGAAATGGACATTCATCTATTCGGCTCACCCAGCCTTCCGCAACACCACCGTCGTGTTCGATCCTCCGAAACCCAGAGAGTTCGAAACGGCGATCCGGACCGAATGTTCCTGAGCTTCTTGGGGGACATGAAACAACTTGCACTTCGGATCGGGCTCTTCCAAATTGACCGTTGGCGGAACCGCCTGGTCTTCCAGAGCCACCAAACAGGCGAGAGCGTTCATCCCTGCGGCTCCGCTTAGCAAATGCCCCGTCATACTTTTGGTGGAACTCACTGGAGTCTTGCGGACGGCATCTCCGAGGACCATGTTGAGGACTTTGCATTCGGCGGGATCACCCACAGGAGTACTCGTCGCGTGTGCATTGACGTAATCGACTTCTTCGGGAGCGACCCTGGCGTCACGCAGGGCGGCCCGCATGGCAGCGGCGGCAGGTTCCGGTTCCGGACTTGGGATGACCATGTGATAGGCGTCGCTGCTGGCACCGAACCCAGCCAGTTCCGCCAGCGGAGAAGCCCTTCGTTGACGAGCGTGCGTCGCAGACTCGACGACGAACATCACGCCTCCTTCGCCCATGACAAACCCGTCGCGGTCCACGTCGAACGGACGCGACGCGTGCGCCGGATCGTCGTTTCGCCGAGACAACGCTCGCAAGTTTCCAAAACAGGCCATCGCCAGAGCATTGATGAAAGTGTCTCCTCCGCCACCCAAACAAACGTCACACCAGCCCAGCCGAATCCATTCTCTCGCCTGGGCCAAAGCGTAGTTCGCGCTCGCACAGGCTGCGGCGATGGTTCCGCTCGGTCCAGTCAGATGGAGCTTTCGTCGGATCAGATCCTGGATCGCTTCCGTTTCGTCGGTCGGCGTTTCTTGTTCTCCGCCAAGTTTGAGACCGGCGTGTTCCCAGGCGAACAACCACTCCGCTCCCAACCCAAGCGACAGACCGATCCGGACGCCATCCCGGCTGGCGTTCAACCCGGCGTGTTCGAGAGCTTGCGAACAACACCACAACATCAATTTTCGCAGGAGAGGATGTTTCGTGAATTCTTCCGGAGTGCAACAGTCCGGAGTCGGGATGTTTCCCACGCGGCCAGCGATGTTGCTGTGGTGGTCGGGCAGCGTAAAGTCCGTAATGGCCACGATGCCGTTTTTCCCGGCGAGCAAGTTCTTCGCCGTGGTGGAATAATCGTTCCCGAGTGGGTTGGAAGTGCCCACTCCGGTGATCCAAATCGGTTCGTTGGTTCTCACTCTAGGGCCTCCCGAACGAGA
The DNA here is from genome assembly GCA_964474955.1 of uncultured Alcaligenaceae bacterium. GTDB lineage: Bacteria > Planctomycetota > Planctomycetia > Gemmatales > Gemmataceae > CAYRFQ01. The sequence goes on from CAYYUU010000627.1 coordinate 2,008, forward strand.
AGGGTTGTTGGCATTGGAGCCTTGAGGACTCCTATGCCAAACTCCGACTACGAGGACGCACCGGAGCTTCAGTCTTCTTGAGGAATCATGTCGCCGACGAAATCGCAAGGTTCGCACCCCACGATAGCGAACACGACCAAACACCGGTTTGGGGAACTCGTTCCAAAAAGCGAATCAATTGAAACAAATCGGGCTGTGTGGTCGAGAGCGACTTGGCATGATCGTGTATCAACTGCACCGACGGGAGGGTGCTTGCGGATTCGGGCACCAAGGCCAACGCGACCGCATGACAAGTGACGTCTTCGGGAGTCACCGACTCCGGCGAGAGTGCCTGCTCGGGCTCGCACAGAGTAAACACGGTCCACACGCCCGGAACGTCCTGCATTGCCTGCATCGTCAGACTTGCGAGCAAGCCCTCCACAACGGATTTGTTACTCCCGCCCACGCCGACGTTCGGCCCTTGAATTTTCAACGCCTGGCTGATCGTCCCGGAAATGGAGTGGAGCGAGCTGTGCGGCACGAATAAGGGCGAGACTTTCCAGACCCCCCCGGTCTGGAACAGTTCGATCGTATCCTTTGCCGTGCGGCGGGCAAAATATTGCGGCGCGGCCACGACGCCCCAACGACTAAAATCGACTTCTCCCAGCCCGAAATCTTCGATGGCCTGGAGGACGGCCTTGACCGCCGCGACCGTTTGTTCGTCCGCCGGTTTCAGGAACGATTTGGGAAACGGCGGGTCGCCAAACAAGGTCATTCCGCGACGAGCCACAGCCACGTCAGCCAATGGGACCTGGACAACGGCATGCGCAAGGATGGAACATTGCGTCGAGTTGGAAACCTCCGAATCGGTTTCCCAATAGATTTGCGACATCGAGGAGCCTCGAACAGAAACGAGGTCAAGCGGCTTGTTGGGAGGACCCATTCGCGAGCTTGGTCTGGAGCACGTCGAGAAAGTCTTTCACGGTCACCATTTGTTCCAACTCATCGGCTTCCAGAACGACGCGAAACCGATCCTGGATTTGCATGACCATCGTCAGCATGTCGACCGAATCCAGGCCGAGACCTTCTCGCAGGGAAATGGTTTCGTCCAGCGTTTCGACGGGTTCGCCGCGGTCGTCTTCGAGGATCTCTTTGAGCGTCAGGAGAAGGGTAGAACGGTCCATCATGTCATACCTTCGTTCGTGGAGACAATCTCAAGCGAGTTGGCAGGCGTTGGGTTGGGCCCTTAACGAGCCCACAGCGCCAACATCTACCAAGCCATAGAAATTCAGCAACGCGAGAATAAAAGAATGCACAGTACGGCACAAGACGAATTGCCTCCTGGGGATGCCTCGAGTGCATCTCTGTATTTAGAGTTTGGGTTTTCTCACAAGCCTGAAGCGCAAGCGAAGGCCAAGAAAGCTTCTTCGCTCGCGCTTCAGGCTTGTCGAAAAGATTCCAAAATCCAGACCAACACTCAATGTCGGCAAACGAGTCTGCTGGCTCGACACCTTTTTTCCGACATGTTTTCCGTGCCGAATCGTCGTTATGTAGAACAATACAATAGACATTGTTGAGAAGTTTCCGAGGGGACCGTCATGGCAACCGTCCAATCCGGCGAGTTGATGTATCATTTTCGCAAAGCCGCCGGCATCACGAACGACGCTTCGGCCGACCGAGAATTGCTTCGCCAGTTCATTCACACGCAGGACGAAAACGCTTTCGAGGCTCTCCTGCATCGCTACGGACCGATGGTTCGTGGGGTGTGTTTGCGAGTGTTGCAAAATTCCGAAGACGCCGACGATGCGTTCCAGGCAACATTTTTAGTCCTCGCCCGCAAGGCCACAACAATCTATCGCCAACACGCGGTCGGGGCGTGGCTCTTCGGAGTAGCCCAGCGTATCTCGCAAAACATGCGAGCCGGCGCAGCTCGACGGCGCGAACACGAACTCGCCGCGGCGACCCAACAACCTGTGCAATCGACCGACGACTTGAGCGTGGGCGAGATGCGTCGCATCCTCGACGAAGAACTGGCCGCGTTGCCAGAAAAGTATCGAGCACCCATCTTACTTTGTTGTCTCGACGGCAAATCTCGCGACGAAGCTGCGGAGGAACTTGGCTGGTCGCTCGGTTCGGTGAAGGGTCGATTGGAACGCGGACGAGAGATGCTGCGTCGTCGGTTGGCGAATCGAGGATTGGTGCTCTCGACGGTGTTCCTCGTGGTGATGACCCACAAGGGCGTGAAGGCTGCTGTCCCCATTGGTCTTGTCGCCACGACGTTGAAGGCGGCACTCGCGGTGGCTCTCGGTCGGCCCTTGACGGAACTGGTGTCCGTTCAAGTGCGGACTCTAATTCAGGCGTTCGCAAAGACGTCGGTCGGCAAGGCAAAAACGCTTCTTCTCTTCCTGACGCTCGTTCTTGGGCTGGGAACGCTGGGAGGTCTTGCCGGGTCGCCCCGAGGAAATGTCGCGAAGACCATCACCAATTCGGATTCGACTGCTGCGATGATTCCGCCTTCGAAAACGTCCGAACCAGTCGCTTCGCGCAAAGTTATCCCGCCTCTGTCGACATCCAAACCCAAACCATCTTCGCCGAAAAATTCCGTCGACGACCAGCAAGCTCGACCGAAGAAGGTTTCCAAAGCCCCTCCGCGAGCCCGGAGCCGCGTCAGTTCGTTTTCGTTCGCCGATCAGAGTCGGTCGTTCTCATTCCGCATCGAGGAAACGAATGGGAAGCGGCGCAAGACAAACATTCGCCGGGGTCGTCCGAGTCCGGAGAAGAAAAACTCTGCGAAATAAGCTGGCGGTTTGAATTGCTGAGGCTTCCGGTCTTGAGTCGCCGGGAATGTGAAATTGATGTCTCGATTTTGTTTTGGAGTGAGCGAGCTTCATATCACTGAGAACCAAGACAGAGAAAGACGAAAGCGGCAGAGGAGCTGCCGCACTCCAAAATAAAAGACAAAGACGAATAATTGTCGCGTTTGTGTTTGTTCGGGTAGTGTCGTCTTTTGCTCCTTTGAAAGAACGCCTGTGTGGTGTTGTTTCGAATCCGAGGTGGCAAATGTGTACGCAAAAAACGCAAAAAACCCTCACCCTGATTTTTGCGCTTTTTGCGTACACTGTTTGACACTTCCGAGAGCATTTTCGAAAGGTCGTTTTTCGACCCGGAGGTCCAAAACACGTACACAAAAACCACAAAA
>CAYYUU010000628.1:0-5183 GCA_964474955.1 uncultured Alcaligenaceae bacterium
GGCTCGCGTGGACTTTGTCTTGGCTGAATTTTCTTTGGTACACGCGGCTCGCGTGGACTAAAGAAATAACGACAAACGGCACACGGACCGAAAGACAACGATCTCTGCGAAAGTTGCTGATCCAATCTTCCATTGTCTCGGGAGTATGACTTTTCAAGTCTCGGTCGCTAATAATGACACTACGGACAATCCAGCGGAAAGAGAGAACGCACATGAGCAGCGATGTCGATGTCGTGATCGTCGGTAGTGGCTTGACGGGGTTGGCGTGCGCGCTTCAGTTGCAGCAATGGAACGTCCCGTTTCTCGTGTTGGAAGCACAGGACGGGGTGGGTGGTCGTGTCCGAACCGACAAGGTCGATGGCTTTCTTCTCGACAGAGGTTTTCAGGTCCTGCTCACGGCCTATCCGGAGTGCCAACGAGTTCTTGATTACGAAGCACTCGACCTCAAACCGTTTTATCCGGGGGCGTTGGTTCGCATCGAAGGGAAGTTTCATCGCGTGGCGGACTTCTGGCGAAGGCCACTCGCGGGAGTCGGAACGCTGTTCGCGCCGGTCGGCTCAATCGTGGACAAATTCCGCGTCAACCAACTTCGGAACCGAGTCCGCAAACATGGAGTCGACGAGTTGTTCTCGCTCCCCGAAACGACGACCGCCGAACACCTTCGTTCGTTCGGGTTTTCCGAACAGATGATCGATCGCTTCTTCCGCCCGTTCTTCAGTGGCATTTTCCTGGAAGAGGAACTCAAGACGTCGAGCCGGATGTTCGATTTCGTGTTCCGCATGTTTTCTGATGGCGATACGAGTGTGCCAAGCAACGGTATGCAAGCTATCCCAGAGCAGATGGCTTCGAAATTGCCGCCTAATTCGATCCGAATTCAAACCCGCGTTTCCGAGATCGAGGAGTCCGGGCTCGTTCACGTCGAAGGCGGCGATTCCATTCAGGCGAAAGCCGTTGTGATCGCGACGGACGGTTCCTCGGTCGGTGAGTTGGTCGAAGGCTTCTCGACTCCGGCTTGGCGCAGTGTTTGCTGCCTCTACTACGCTGCAGAAAAGTCTCCTGTGTCCGAAGCAATTCTCGTGCTCAATGGTGAAGGTCGAGGACCCGTCAATAACTTCAGCGTCATGAGCGATGTTTCCGCGAACTACGCTCCGTCTGGGTCTGCGCTGCTTTCGGCCTCTGTGCTCGGCAATCCGGAACAATCCGACGAAGAACTCGAAATGTCGGTCCGCGCCCATCTGCGAGAATGGTACGGTGAGGTTGTTTCGACCTGGAAACATCTCCGAACGTATCGAATCAAGCACGCCCTTCCCGAACAATTTCCTCCGGCACTTCAGGAACCCCAACGCTCGATCCAACTCCGCCCCGGACTCTATGTTTGTGGAGATCATCGCGATAATGCGTCGATTAATGGCGCGATGGTCTCCGGACGACGGACGGCCGAGGCGGAGTTGAAGAGCCTTTGATCGAAAAAGGGCGCTTTTCGCAGAGTGAAACCTGGCCCCATAGAGAAAACGACTTTTCGCGAAGCGAAAAGCAACTACCCAAACAACAGTTGCGACAACCCACCAAGCTCGCCTACAATGGCACTATTATTTTGTCGGACCGCTGCGCTCCCGTGAAAACATTGTACAAATCGCATCCTACAAGAGAGGACGCGCCGAATGGCTGCACACCCACACCTACCCGCCTCTCTCCAAAAGCAACTCTCCGCACTCGCTCGCCACATTCGGTTCGTCCGATTCTTTCGGGGCATTAGCTTTGTGGTCGCGGCGACGTTGGTGACGTTCCTCGGAGTCGGAATTCTTGACGCTCTGGTCTATCAACAAGCGGAAGTTTTGCGGTACTTCCTCGTTGGAATTCTCGGGGTGATTGGAGTCGTGGGCATTTTCGGCTGCGTGCTTCCGTTGCTCCGACCACTCAATTGGAAGGGACTCGCCGCGATCATCGAAGAACGATATCCGGAATTACATGAGCGGTTGCTGAGCAGCGTGGACCTCGATGCGAACGGCAACCCGCACGGTTCGAAATTTTTGATGGCGAGAGTGCTTGCCGAAACCGACGTCAAAGCCAAGTCTCTGGTCTTCGAACGAGCCATCCCGAAAACGTCGGCTTACGCCGTTGGGATTTTCGCTGCCTGTTGTTTGTTGGCGTGCGGTGTCCTTTTCGCCCTCGCACCATCTCACTCGTTGGATTTTACGCAACGATTGCTCACGAGTTGGAATGCACAGCCGCCCATCGAGTTCGATGTGACTCCGGGTGACCGACACGCAGCGTACCGACGTTCGGTGGGATTCGAAGTGACGATCCGAAGGCGAAACGAACACGTCGCGTGGCCCAGCGAATGTCAACTCGTGCTGACGGCGAAAAGTGGCGAAACGATTCGGAAAACGATGGAGCCGAAGCCCGACCAAACGTATACATTTCGCCTCGAGAGTTTGGACGACACGTTGACCTATCACGTCGAGGCGGGAGGACACAGGAGCCGGACATTTTCTCTGGTGCCGGTCGAACCAGTCGAGTTGATTTCCGAGAAGGTTTCCATTCTCGTCACGCCGCCAGAGTATTTGTCCAAAAGGAAAGCTCGGCAGTATCCCGGCGGAATCCGAGTTGCCGCGCTGGAGTACAGCCGGATCACATGCCGCTTGCCGTTCACAAGAGAGGCGCAGTCCGCGACTCTTCGGATCGATCGAGTCAACGCCGATGGCGAAGCTACCAAGTTGTGGTCCAAACAAACGAAGCTCATGGAAGATCGCAAGATCGGTCTGGCAGCGTTGCCGGCGTTGTCGCCGGGGAACTATAAAGTTTCTGTCCGGATGGAAGCCGAACACGAGGTCACGACGACACAGCCGGTCTTTCGGTTGCTTGTGAAGGCGGACTCACCTCCCGAATGGGAAACCGAACCTCCCACGCTTGGACGGACGCTTGTACGCACGAAACCGGGGGAGCGACCAAAGGTGCCGTCAACGCTCGTCCAAACCGTGCGACCCAAAGGGAAGATTCATCTTCGCGGACTCGTGCACGATGACGAAGGGCTCGATTCCATAGTGGTCGAATATTACGCGAATCAGGGAGAGAAAAAAAGCCACACGATCGTGAAGGCCAAGGGAGCGCGAAAGGCAATTCTCGACGACCACTTCTCGCTTCCCAAGGACATGAAGCAGGGGGATGATCTTTTCTATCGGATCGTTGTGGCCGATAACCGAATCGTGCGAAAAGGCTCGCGAGTGGGGCCCAAGAACGACCCCGTTCCTTCGCGAGCTTTGACCCCACACATCCTAGTCCAACCTACCGATGGATGGTTCGTCGTGAAAGTTCAACGCGACGCTATCGATCTCGCCAAACGCGAAATCAATAACCAAAAAGAGATGATTGGCGACAAACTCGAAGCGATCAAGAAAGCCATCCGTGACGAACGCAAGCAGATCGATCAACTCGACGACGAAACGCGCCCGCTCGAAGACCTTTCGCCCGAGCACCAGAAACGATTGGCGAGTTTGGTTCGGCAAAACCAAGACGTGACCAAAGACGTCGACGCCCTGAAGCAAGCCGTCGACGATATCCCCGAGTTGTTGGGCCTGGCCCGGTTGCTCGAATCGCTTTACAGCAACGAGCTGAACGACGCCACCAATTTCCTGGAAGTCTCACTCGCCAAGAAAGCCGTGAAAAGCGAACGCGAGAAGAACTTGGGGCTTGCCAGCTTGGAACTGTTGAAAGCTCTCAAGAAACTCGGCGAGATCGAAAAACTCAATCGTGAGATTGCGGCGAAACGCGAGAAGATGCGTGAACTCAACGAACTGGCCCAAAAGGTAGACGACCTGAGCGCCAAAACCGCCAAGCTCGAAGATTCCAAGAACAAGAACAAGCCGGACTGGAAGGCCGAACTCGAGAAGCTCAAGAAGGAACAAGAACAGGTCGAGCAAGCTCTCGCCAAGATGGCCCAAAACGATCCTGAACTGAACAAAGGACTGCAGATGGAGAAGGCCAACCAGCTGGCAAACAAGGCCGACGCTCTGGCCAAGAAACAGAAAGAACTCATCGAGAAAAAAGACAAAGCACTCCAGGAGCGAATCAAACTCGTCCTCAACGACTTCGCAAAGAAGCAACAGGCTCACGTCGACGACGCCAAGGATGCAAACCAGAAGAGTAAGGAACTGTTCGCGAAAAAACAGATCGATCCAGCAGCGACCAAACCGGGCGAGGACGCAGCCAACGCCTTACGACACCACAAGGCGAGAATGGCTCTGGTCCAACAAGATCAACAGATGAAGGAACTGTTGCGGGCCGCGGCTCGTTTGCGGGGGCAGAAGCTACCGACAGACAATCCCGGTAAGCTCATCCGAAAACTGGCCGAACTTCAGGAAGATCTGAATAAACGGTTGAAGGAAGAATCCGGAAAAATCATTCTTCGACCACAACGGGAAATCCTCGCGTGGCGCAAAGAGATCGTCGAAGCCCAAAGGAAGATTGCCGAGACGACCAAACGGCTGCTCTTGCCGGACGAAGGACAAATCGCCCAGGCGACGTTGGACCGGACGAGAGAACGTCTGGCCGAAGCAACGAAATACACTCAACGGCTGAATCCCCTGAGGACTCTGCAGGCGATGGAACAGGCCCAGAAGGCCCTCGAACAATTAGCCAGACTCGTTCCCCCCGCGCCAAAAACTGTGATCCCCAAAAAAACTGAGGGACCAACGGACACCGAGGTCGCCCAAGAAGCCGAGAAACTACGCCTACTCGCGCTCCGACAAGATAAGTTGAAGCGAGAGTTGCAGAAGTTCCTGCAGAATCCCACGGGAGAGATGGCCACCGACAAAAAGGTTGACGAGGAACAAAAATCTCTGGCGAATGAAACGGAAAAACTCGCTCAGGATCTTGCCAAACTCGCGCAAGACACCAATAAGATGAAGGAAGCAAACAAACCGGCCCAAAAGGCAACGACCTCCGCCAAGCAAGCCCAACAAGCAATGACACTATCGCAACAGCAGGCGAAAGGCAAACGAGCAGCCCAAGCACGCCAATCCGACCAGCGGGCCAAGGAGAAACTGAAGCAAGCTGCCTCTGCCGCCAAACAAACGGCCATGCGATTGGCCCAGGCGAAAGGCAAATTCGGCAAGGGCGATAACGCGAAAAGCATGCCGCAAACCAAGGCGAACAAATCGTTTCAGGAAGGTCGGCGACAAGTT
>CAYYUU010000629.1:0-5177 GCA_964474955.1 uncultured Alcaligenaceae bacterium
TGGGGCGATTGGAACCGCGATCCCTCCAAGTTGCGAGAACACCGAATACTGTCCGAGTTCCCGTCTTGGCCCAGTTGGAAGCCAAATACCAAACGTTGCGAAATCAAATGCAGCAAGCCGAAGCCCGAGCCAACAATTTGTGGTCACATCACGTTGAACTTAACAAGGCATACAAAATGGCTCGCGAGGGAGTTGACGCTGCGAAACAGGCATTGACCCGAGCCGAAGAAACGGCGAATCGAATCCAAGCACTTGAGAAAACTGCCAAGGTTGCTGCGGAAAAAGCCACAAGAGCTGCGGAGGCAACTCGCCGACACACAGAGGAGGCCAAAGCCCAACTAGAGCTTGTTCGGCAAGCCATTTCTCTGGACAAGAAACAACTGTTGGACAAGCTCGATCTGGCCAACGAGGTGTTGGCCAAAGCGAAGGCGCTCGCCACCAAGAAGCAACGGCTCTGGCAAGCTGCGCAACAAAACGCCGAGACCATCGGTCGTCTCGCCAAGCAAATGCCAAACAATGCCCGCCTTCAACAAGCCGCGACTCAAGCTCGCCAACTTTCCAAGCTCCTACAAACCGAGGCCGAGAGCAGCAAAACTCAGGTGGAGGAGCGAACTCGCGACGTGAGTCGGTTGGAGATAGTTTTTCAGATTTGGCAAAGGCATTTTTCGACGTCACGAGAGCCGAACACCACAAAGACAAAAACGCTGCCAAGCGACACTCGGTGAACTTGGCAGCGAGTTGCGGAATAACCCAAAAAGCTCTTCACCCAACAAAGCCAGTCGGCACACGTTTTTTCGAAACGATCAGCGAGTCGGAAACTTGCGTTTTCGACTTGAACGCAGTTTAGTTGTTGGGCGTCTGACCTGCTGCGATGACTTCAACCCCTGACAACACCGTTGGGCGTTTGGTCTTCGATCGCAACTCGACTTCGAGAGCTTCGCCTCGCACCGGAACGAGGAACTCTTGAATGGCTACTCGCCTCGCGCCACCTGTCGTCGCGCGAATATCGAACCCGCGTAAAACCGTTTTGCCACCGATCACGACATCGAAGATACGGTCTCCCTCTTTGACCTTCTCCGGTTCCAGAAAGACCAGCTTTACCCGATAGTTTCCGGGACGTTCGACGGGCACACTCACTTTCGTCACGCCTCGCAATCCCGAGGCAGCCACCCACTTGAGTTCATCTCCCTGGACCATCAGCGAATGCATTCGGAATTCTTCGACGTTCGCCGGTTCGACCTTGGCGCCTTCCTTCTTCCAAAGCGTTCCGTTGGGAGCGCGCCGGTCTCCCGGAGCGGCCAAGTTAATGCCGACTTGGTTGGCCTTGGCCTTTCCACCGAACGTCCAGAACTCCGCTTCGGGCATGTGGATTAAGGCGAGCGACGTTTGGTTCTGGTAGGCACAACTACACGTCCGGGTGTAGTCGGGGGCATTGAGGATGCCGTTCGCGATGATCAAGTTGTTCGTACAACTCGATCGGAAGCCACCGATGTTGCCGGTGCCGGAATCGTTGGCCAGGTCACAAAAGCCCGCCGCACCCGAGCGGAACGTTAACAGGTAGTCACTCGCCAGGGCGGTGTTGCACCCGTACTTCCGGGTGTACTTCCAGCCCGTTGCCTTGCCCGTCTTCATGTCAATGGCGAATCCACCGGCTCCATTTGTGATGATCTTGTCGGGCATCAGCAGACACGGCCCGCTGTACTTGAGTTCGCGCTCCTTCCAGAGTACCTTGCCGTCGGAGCCGCGATAGGCCACCAATCCGCGGCTCACCTCGTCCCGGGCACGGTCCCGATATGCACTTCCGCCCTGAAGGAGGAAATCCTTCTCTTCGGAGTAATTCAAAAACGTCCCGAAGACGTTGTCGTTCTTCTCCCAGAGGACCTTGCCAGTTCGAACATCGAGGGCATAGAGAGTTGGTTTGCCGGTGAATTTGGCTCCACGACGTTCGAGAGTCCGGCGGCGGGCGGGTGTCAAATTGTCGATACAAAAGATCTTCCCGCCACCCACGGCGATGGTGTTGTGTCGGAAGTTAAATTCGGCGTCACGAGTCCAAAGCAATTTCCCCGTGCGGCGGTTAAAGACGAGCAACTTGCGACTCCCTGCCGAGTACTTTGTCGTGGGCAACTTCTTGAGAGTTTCTTTTGTTTCGTCTTTGGTCGGCTTGGGCTTGGTTTCTTTCTTCTTGGTGACTTTCTTGTCGGGATTGTGTCCGACGAGGAACGGATCGAGGGACAGGTCACTGCTCGTGATGGAACGGTTGTGTCCTTCGAAAGCTAACACATTCTTGCCCGGCTTGATGAGCTTCCGCCAGTTCTTGATGGGGAAGTATTCAAAGCGTTGGGCTTCGTGGCTTTGGATATCTTTGGCCGAACCGCCTTGACCTTTGCCGACCCCAGCCCGGACGATTTCTTTTCCATTGAGATAGCCGATGAACGCGTCGTCGTATTTCACGACCAATCCGACCTTGGCAAACTTCTCAAGGAGTTTGGCATCGAACTCGTGGCGAATGTAGATGCGAGTGAACTTGCCTCGCATGTCGATAACGGTCTTGTCGTCGTCGTCTCCGTATCCAAAACCGGCTCGTCCGACCTTCCAGCCTTTGGCGTCGAAACCGGGCTTGGTCCAGTCCAATCCTTTCGGATCAACTCCCGTTGCGAAGTATTGCCACTTCGCACCTTGCTTGATGATGGGTGTTGCCCCCGAGGGGATCGCCGACCTCGCCGAATCTCTGGAAGAAATTTTACCCACGGCGACGGGCGAAGAAGTGGCAATCAACAAATCCTTCCAAACCGAAACGTGCCCCCAATACGGCGTCTCTTCGCCCTCTTCCTTCTTGAGTTTGAATTCGCGGGTGAGCTTGCCGGTGGCGGCATCGAGTTCGAGAATGCCGTTGCCATAGACGGCGTAGACATGGTCTGGCATCGAAACGTAATTGCTGCCGATCTCCCCAGCTCCGGCGAAGTGGCGAGTTGTGTTGTAATACTTGCCGAAATCTTTGAGCTTCTTCTCCCACAACACTTGCCCAGTATAGACGTCCATGGCTCGCAGCATGTCCGGCCCTTCGATGAAGAGTCGACCCCCGGCCACTTGCGGCGAAGGGCCGTGGCCGTGCCGAGGCAAAATGCCTTCGTGCGACGGACCGCCGAACCAAAGCAACCCGAGCGGGGCCTTGACGAGTTTGTCCCGAGACACCCCTGTTTGGCCAGCGTCACCGTATTGGTGTGTCCAATCGTCCGTGTTTGGTAACGCCCCTGTTCGCGTGATGGTAAACATATCCGAGCGAGATTGAAGAGTGCATTTCGGGCACGTCTTGGTCATCTGCTCCAGTTTTTGCTGCGTGTTCTTGGTTACTCCGTACAACGTGATTACGCCACCGTAGGGACGCAACGCCCGATAAACATTCTCGATCGCTTCTTTGGTTTGAAGGACTTGAGGGTCTTCCGTCAGGACGACCTTCGCCATATATTTCGGGAACGCAAAGTTGGCCGGAGTTCCAACGTGGGCGGACACCCGAGAGCCATAGAACCCGGCGTCGTCCATCGTTCGACGAAAGGCGTTGACCTTCTCGGCGTTGGGGTCCAGCACGATGACGGAGAGCTTTGTCTGTTGGACCAGTTCGGTGACCAGACGCCCCGAACCAATTTCGAGGACGACACAATACCCATCCCTCGCCTTGAGTTGCTGGACTCGTTTTGTCCACACATCGCTCAGGGGCGGAGGAGGTTCTTTGGCGATCGTGTGGTGTGTCGGCTTCGTCTTCCCAGGCCCAAAGCAATAGATTTTCGCGTCCATACCCACGACGAACAAACGATTGTCGGCAGCCAACAGGTGATGAATTTCTCCGTCGACTTTCTGTGTCCAGAACGGTCGCAGTTTCCCAGATTTCTTGAGGTTCGGAGCGAGTTCATAAGCCGTGATGGTTCCGCCGTCTCCAAACGAGTACAACTGGGACCCAGCCTTGAGGTACTTCTCCCCCGCATTCTCTTCTAACGTGACCGTCGAAAGTGTCTGCGAAGTGTACTCCTTGGCTTTCACTTTCTTGCCTTTACGGTCACGTTTGACAACGTCCTTGACTTCCGACCCGCCGTTGCGGATTTGGATTCCGTTCGAGCCATCTCGAAGTAGCGTCACCTTGTCATCAATCGTGAGCACTTGTTGCTTGCCCAAACTCTGGCTCGTGGGGGCGTGGTAGGCGTTGTTGCCCACGTAGTAGACGTCGTGACCAACGGAGAGGTCGTGGTTACCGTTTCGTCCGTCGAACCGGAAGTGGAGAAGTTTTCCGGTCTTGGTGTCGAAGACCGCAGGCGTCGATCGTCCGCCGGGAACGACAAGACAATTTCGCGACGCGGCCAGGTGACCTTGTGGGGCGATGGTCCCAAAGGCGATCGCTCCACCATGTGGATGATCCGTCCAGTTCGATCCGTCTCCCGAATTCGTCCAGACCACCTCGCCCGTTTCTGGGTTCAAGGCATGCACGAACAACCCCATGAAGGGCCAAATACTCGCCGTAAAAAACAACTTCCCATCGTGGAGGACAGGCCCGCCTCGCGCAGGCCAACTCGAGATCAGTCTCTTGTTCCCAAGGAGCCAACGTTCGCGAGGACTACCGTTGAACTTCCACAAGAGCTTCCCCGACTTCGCGTCCACCGTATACAAATACCCATCGTCGGACACAAAATGGACTCGCCCTTTCGCGGCGACCGGGGCAAACCGGACGGGGCCATTCGCATAGAACCGCCATACTTCTTCGCCGCTGCGTGTGTCGTAGGCCGTCACGGAGTCAGTACCCGTCGAAGGGACGAAAAGATGCTGGCCCGCAACAACAGGTTGAGGGGCCGCGTCAAACTGAAGCCGGGGTTGTGTTTTCGGCCACGCTGGCTTGGGCGTTGTGAGTTGGCGTGTCCAGTGTAGGACCAAGTTTTTCGGAAGCGAACCTGGAGAGGAGTTACCTCGGTGGGCGTCGTACCGCCACATCGGCCAATCCTGGCCGTGCGTCCCGGGAGTGAGCGTACACAGAACCCCGAGGGCGATTATGATTCGGAACATTGGGCAATCCTGTCGAGAAAAGAGGTTGGGTAGCTTGTGGTGGCAAAAGTAGCTCAAGGCCACTTTCGCCCCAGGCAGATTGTCTTCACCCAGTTTCTGGAGATTTGGTTATTTTAGGAAAATTCTCCCGC
>CAYYUU010000630.1:0-5172 GCA_964474955.1 uncultured Alcaligenaceae bacterium
ATGTGCGTTCCTTCGACTGGCGGACGCCCAGCCCAGTCGAAGATCTGCATCGGCAAGATCGTAAAACGCCCCAAGAGCGTCGGGTACTGTCGCACGAACAACAACGCCCCGAACAATACGAGCGGGGCGGCTTCTCCAATCGCCCGAGAAATCGACAGGATCGTCCCCGTCAAAATCCCCGGCCTGGCGACGGGCAAGACCTGCAGCCAGATCGTCTGCCACTTCGTCGCGCCCAGCGCGATGGCCCCTTCGCGGATCGACTTGGGGACTGCCCGGATGGCTTCTTGCGCCGCCACGATCACGACCGGCAACGTCAACAGCCCCAGCGTCAAACCACCCCCAAGAAGGTTCCTGGCCGCGATCGCCGAGTTCCAGTTCGCGAGCGGCTTGAATATCAACTCCACGAAGACGTACGCTCCGAGGATGCCGTAGACGACCGACGGCACGCCGGCCAGGTTGTTGATGTTGACCTGGATGAGTTTTCCGAACCATCCTACCGTTTTGTATTCTTCCAAATACAGCGCCGCACCGACGCCAACCGGGACGGCGAATAACATGGTGATCAGGGCGATCCAAAAACTCCCAAGCAGCGCCGGATAGATGCCCGCGTCCTGCGGTTCGTTGCTCGTGCCGTGCGTCATGTAGTGCCAAAAGACGGTCCAACCGGTCGGCTTCTGGAGATAGCCTTCCGGGTCCCCTCCGTTTTTGAGGTTTTCCACGACCTGTTTGAATTCTTCCTCGCCGAGCGCCCGCACCTTGGCTTTGAGTTCTTCGTACTGGGTCTGCGTGAGCATGTTCGGCCGCATGTCCCGTCGGACTTCCGTACGCAGTTCCTTGGCCATCTCCTGGAAGTCATTGCGTTTGGTCTCAAGGATGTCGTTCTTTTTGGTCCGGATCAATCGGAGGACGTCTTTGGAACGCTCGAGCTTTTCCTCGGTGGAGGCCAGTTCGGACCGGATCGCTCGAAGCTCGGCCTTGAGTTCCTTCTGCTGGTCCGTGTCGTCCTTGGCTTTGTCCAGTGCTGCCTTCGTCGTCAGGCGTCTTTTCTCCAGCGTCTTGATCGAAGCCTTATACTCCGGAATCATTTTCTCGAGGCGTTGGCGGTCTTCGCCGAGTTCTTTCTTGACTTCTTGGAGTTTCTTTTCGGCGAATTGGTCCGGGTCGGCGATTTGACGGGCCGTCACGAACAACTCGACGTTCCGCTTGTGAACGAACTCCGGCGTGTAGTGGAACCACTGGATGGCGTCGTACGTGAGTTGGAAGAACAACAACGCCAAGGCAGCCAGCCCAAAGAAGGTCGTGCAAAAACCAACCCAGGCGAACGCCCTGTCCATCGTCGGGCGGTGGAACCAGACCATGTGCCCGGCAAAGAGCAACGCGTAGAACACGACGAACGTGCCCACGACTCCGATGACGGCACTCGCCGAGATCATCTGCCCGGTAATGAAGCATTGTGCCACGACCAAAAGCAGGACGATGCCCCAGCTCACTAGAGTCCAATAAAACGCGCCGGTCATCGAACGCAAGAACCTCGAAGGTTCTTTCTCGCCGCCCCAGAAACCAGGGCCGGCAGAACTGCTCGAAGGGGCTTGCGTTTCGGTCTTCGTCGGATCGCCCGCCTTCTCGGAAGTGGTCTCTGGTCGCTCGGCGTCAGGCTGGACGTCGGCTCTCGGCTCTTGGCTTGGTACGTTTTCTCCATTGGGTTTGGGATGCGTGGATTCGCTCATTGATACACCTGACGATATCGGCCCAGAAATCGTTGAGCGATAATGTTCATCGCTAAGGTAATGAAAAACAGTAACGCGGCGACGGCGAATAGGCTATTGAAACGGGTCGAGCCGTGTTGCACGTCGCCCTTGGCCATGTGGACGATGAAGCTCGTCATCGTTTGGGCGCCGACCCGTGGGTCGAGCGTAAAACGAACTTGCTCGCCACACGCGAGGCTCACGGCCATCGTCTCGCCGACGGCACGCGAGATCGCCAAGATGAACGAAGCGGTGATCCCCGAAAGGGCCGCCGGGACGACGACCTTGATCGACGTTTCGGCCTTGTTCGCGCCCAGAGCAATCGCCCCGTCTCGCAACGATCTCGGAACGGCCCGCAACGCATCCTCGCTCAATGACGCGACCATCGGGATGATCATCACCCCTACTACGATGCCCCCCGCGAGTTGGTTGAATCCCTGGAGGCCCGGCACCAGGTACGAAAGCAAAGGAGTCAACGCCGAGATCGCGAGGAAGCCATACACAACGGTCGGTATGCCCGCGAGTAATTCAAGGATCGGCTTGGCCACTTTCCGAACGCCTGGTTGGGCGTACTCGCTCAGATAGATGGCCGTACTCAATCCGATCGGCAGCGCGATCAACGCGGCGATCCCGGCCACCGTCAGAGTTCCCAGAAGCAACGGCCAAATACCATACTCGGCATCGACGAACGCCGCGGCCCATTCGGTGCCCGTAAAAAAGTTCCAGACACGTTTCGACACTTCACTCGCCGAGAGCACCTCGCCGTTGTCGAGCGTGAAGAATTGAAATGCCCCGTAAAGCACGACCGCAGCGATGGCCAACGTCACGACGATCGAAGCCGCCGCGCAGCAAAAGAGCCCGAACTCAATGATCCTCTCGCCGATCCGTCTCGGAGCCGGAGGAAGTTCGGTTTTCTTCGGAGGGGCGTGTTGGGAAGGTGGTTGCGATAGGCTCATCGTCGCTCGAGTTTCTATTCCAATAGATATTTCGCCAGCAGAACGACTGGCTCGATTTGTGTCTCTGTCCTCGTCTGGAAACAATTGTTAGGACGGCCCCTTCGGCAGCTTCAACCGCTCGCGATATTGTTGGGCCGAACTCAAAGGAACGTACCCGACCCGGGAAACGATGTCCGTCCGCCGCAAAACCATGCTCACGAACTCCCGCACGGCTTCGCGTTCCAGCGAATCCATCCGAACATAGACATAAAGTGGTCGACTCAACGGTTGGTACGTTAGTGTCGAAATCGTTTCTTTCGACGGGCTGATGTATTTCTCGCCCTTCTCGGTCGCGATTGCGACGGCCATCAAGCCATTTGGGTTTTTCTGGGGATCGTAGCGGTTCTCGTAAAAGTATGCATACCCGACGAACCCGATGGCATATTTGTTGTTCTGGACACCGTTGACCAACATGTTATCGTCTTCGGTCGGGGCGTAGTCTCGCCGGACCCCAGCTTTGCCGCAGATTTCTTCCTCGAAGTAGTCATACGTTCCGGAAGTGTCGGCAGCCCCAAACAAGGCGATCTCCTCGTCCGGCCAGTTGGGATCGATGTCGCTCCACTTCTTTGGCGGTGGATTCTCATCGGTGCCTTTTTGCCACATTCGTCGGAGCTGGTCGACGGTCATCTCCCGCGCCCAATCGTTTTCCTCGTTGATTACCAACGTCACGCCATCCCACGCAACCTGCAATTCGATCCACTCGATGTCACGGTCGGCCAGGAGCTTTTTCTCCGTTTCCTTGATGGGCCGCGACGCGTCGGAAACGTCGGTCTCGCCAGCCGCAAACTTTTGAAATCCGCCGCCCGTCCCGGACGAACCGACCGAAATGTTGACGTGCGGGTGTTCCCGCATAAAGTTAGTCGCCATGGCCTCGCTGATCAGAAAGACCGTGCTCGAACCATCAATCTTGATCTCGCCGGTCAATCCGTCTACTTGCGCGTCGGACTGTCCGCAGCCGACCAACAGGACGACCAAATGAGCGGTCACCAGAAACAGAGCGAACGACAATGGCTTTCGGGAAACGGTCCCGTCCACGTGTGAGTCTCCATGACTGTATAACAATCGAGAATCGAGTCCTTTGCGATGTGCGATGGAACAAGACGCACGACAAACGGATCTTTCCCGAACGTGTTTTGCAGCTTTGCCCCGCTTTTCGGGGCTGATAGGGGTGGGCGAGTTTTGTTCAAGATATAGATTGGCCCGCTTTTCGTATATAAACAATCTGGAAATAAACCGATATGTGGAAGTGATTAAGATTGCGTAAAGATCACAGACTTCTTACGGCTGTCTTTGGTTTTGTAGTGTCGCCTTTCGCTCCGTGAAAAGTTTTGTCTTTTCTTTTGAGACTTTTCGCGGGGCGAAAAGCAACTTTTCAAAAATAATGCACACATTTCCCGTCCAGCCCCACTTACATAGATAAAATGGCCTTTTCCTGTTCGCAAGAATCCGAGATCTCGCGAGTCATATGGGGACCGTTCACCAACTCGTTCGGAGCATTTCTCCAGTCGGGGAAGATCTCTCCGATCATCAACTTTTGGAAGCCTTCTTGTATCGGCAAGACGACCGAGCCTTTGCGGAATTGGTCCGTCGATATGGCCCGATGGTGTTCGGGGTGTGCACTCGAATTTTGCGTCACGGCCAGGACGCCGAAGACGCATTCCAGGCCACGTTTCTGGTGCTCATTCGCAAGGCGGGATCGATTCTGCATCGGGATTATCTCGGTAGTTGGTTACACAGTGTGGCCCAACGAACTGCCCAAGAAGCTCGACGAACGCGAACTCGGCGACGACAACAAGAAAGCCAGGTCGACGTTGTTCCAGTGAATCCGGTTGTGCCAGAGTCCGCTCTCGAACAGGCGGAGTTGTTGGAAGCTCTCGACCGCGAACTCGACAAACTTCCCGAGAAATATCGGGCGGCGATTTTGCTGTGCGATGTCCAACGCAAGACACGCAAGGAAGCCGCGAGTCAATTGGACATCCCCGAAGGCACGCTCTCGGCCCGTTTGACGCGAGGTCGTGAACAACTGGCCCAGCGACTCAAACGCCAGGGTTTTGCTCTCGGCGTCACGGGATGCGCTGCCGTTTGGAGCGAGACAAGCACAGCGTTTTCGGTAGGTCCTTTGGTCTCACGTTCTTGCTCAATAGCATTGACATCCGGCTGTCACTCCCAAGTCGTTCAAACTCTCGTCCAAGGAGTCCTCTGGAAAATGAAACTCAACAAAGTCATATTGACGGTCGTTAGTCTGGTTGTCTTCGCCGTCGGAGTGGGAGGCTACGTCTTCCAAAATCAGACGAAAGCCGCCACCGAAGCAAGTAACAACTCGGCACCACCGCAGAAGAAAGACCCAAAGAGCCCTCTACAGAAAGAAACTCCCAGTCCGGACGAACGGCCTCAAAAACCGAAAGCAAACGCACTCGCAAAGCAACCTCGTC
>CAYYUU010000631.1:0-5170 GCA_964474955.1 uncultured Alcaligenaceae bacterium
CGCGACGATCTCCGGCAACTTCGGCGACGATCAACGTTGCACCGCAGGGGGGCGAGAACTTGCCTACTCCGAACGGACCGAAGATCGGTCTTGCTCCGCGGCAAACCGAAGGCGACGAGTAACGAGCACCAAGGAATTCGGTGGGGTTTGTCGTCCGTCCGTAGGACAGGTTTTTAACCTGTCCAAGAAAACAAGGGACAGGTTTTTCAACCTGTCCTACAGAAAACTTCAAAACACTGCGAAGTGTGTGGAGTGGTGAAAGAAAAAGGTCAGAGGCGAGGCGCCTTTGGTTGTGAGTCTTTGGTTTGTTGGTTTTGATTCGCCCCGGTTCTTTGACCGGCCCGAGGGCTCTGCTCTTCGGTCGAGATGGCGGGGGTGTGTGGTCGGGGATGGGCCACACATTCTGGGTAACCCTGTTCTTTCGGTCGTCAGGCCAAGTTCCGCGGAGTTGTTCGGTCGGTTTGCCGACCCTCAGCGAAGTGGAACTCCGACAACTGGCGATCGGAATACTTTACAAAGAGGTGAACGGATGCACCGCAAAAGTACGGAGCGCATGGAGCGCGCGGCCCGATTGTTCCGCAAGCGGGACCTTCCAAAGGGGAAAGGCGAAAGGAAGACAGAAGACAGAAGACAGAAGACAGAAGAGATTGGCTCCACTCCTTCCGCCTTCCACCTTCCACCTTCCACCTTTCTTCAACCTTCGACAGCACGCAAAGTAGGTTTCGGCTTGTGCTTGTTGATGGCCGTGTTGACGTTGGCGCTGTTCCACACGCCAACGGCCTCGGCGCAAGCCCCCAAATCTCTGCCGGGACGCGCAGTGTACGTGCCTGTCAATTCGGCCAAGACGGTCAATACCAAGTCCGGCAAAAAAGTCGCAACGATTGAAATCACCAAGCCCGGAGTCGTCCGCCCCAACGTCGGCGGAGACCTGAAGTCCGTCGTAATTACCGGCCTGGTTCCTGGCATAACGGAACTGAGGCTGACGGACGTCGACGGGGCCAAAGAGGTCATCACCGTGATCGTCCAGACAGACATCGAATACCTGAAATACGTCTTACGGACGACCCTGCCGACGGCCAACGTGACGCCCATCGCGACGGCCAACAACCGGATCATCCTGACCGGTTTCGTCGCGAAGACCGAAGACATTCCGTTGGTCGTGGACGTCGCCAGCAGTGTCGCGGGCGCCGGAAACATAATCCCCGCCCTTCGCGTCGGCGGCGTGGTCCAGGTACAACTCGATGTCGTCATCGCGTCGGTGTCTCGAAACGAAATGCGGAACATGTCGTTCTCGTTCTTTGCCAACGGCAACGGTAGCTTCCTGGGCAGTGCCCTGAACCCGAACAACATGCTCGCCGCGAACAACGTTTTGAACGTCGCCAACGCCGCCGCCAACCTCGCCGGCAGTTCGAACTTGCTTTTCGGCTTCACCGGAGCCACGTCGAGCTTCTTCGGATTCCTCGACGCCCTGCGGACCGAAGGTTTGGCCAAGTTCCTCGCCGAACCTCGTCTCGTGACGATGAGCGGCAAGCCCGCGAGCTTCCTTTCCGGTGGCCAGCTGGCCGTGCCCGAACCGTCCGGCCTGGGAACCAACGCGGTCCGATTCCAGCCCTTCGGGACGGAACTGCGGTTCCTGCCCATCGTCCTGGGCAACGGCAAAATCTACTTGGAAGTCGAACCGGTCGTGAACAACGTCAATGCGGCCCTGGGAACGTCCATCGGCGGAACCGTCGTGCCTGGTTTCGATACCCAACAACTGCAAACGGCCGTGGAGTTGGAAGACGGCCAAACGTTTGCCCTGGGTGGTTTGATCCAGCAATCGGTCAACGGCGGGACCCAAAAAGTCCCGATCCTGGGAGACATTCCGATCCTGAATGTGGCCTTCAGCACGAAGAACCTCACGTACACCGAGAATGAACTGTTGATCCTCGTGACGCCCCATTTGGTCGATCCCTCGACGTGTGGCCAATTGCCAAAATATCTTCCCGGACAAGAAACCCGCATCGCCGATGATTTTGAGCTATTCTTGGAAGGGATCCTCGAAGCCCCACGTGGCCAACGGCCCGTTTTTGTCGGCAAGCACTACAAGGCGGCGTACAAGAATGGTCCGACGGGTACCCGGTATCCATGCGTTCCACCGCGAGGACCGTTCCCGGGTCACGGGGGAGGGTGCGGAAACCAAGGTTGTGGACAAGGCGGCTGTCTCGACGGAAACTGCCCGGGTGGCATCTCGCAACCGGGGCTGCCGAACTCGAACGTCGTTCCGCACACGTCACAGCCAACAGGTGGTTCCCTTCCACATGGGGTGGCACCGGTGACACAATCAGCCGTCTACATCCCGGACCCCTCGCAAAACTCGTATGGGCAAGGCGATGAACCGCCCTTGCCTTCGACCTCCCGTCCCGTACAGCGGGGGGGGATCTATGGAGCGGACGCTTCTGGTTCTCACTTGGGTGCTCCATCTTCGCAGATGGCTCCCTAGCTCGGTCTTGATTGCTTTCTGGCGTCGCCCTCGTCTCTCCCGCCTCCCCCTTAGGGATTAGGGAATAGAAAAAGGGGTGACGCCAGAGAAGGTAGAAGGCCGAAGGCGGAAGGATGAACCGAGAGAAGAGTTTCCCGCGTGCCCCAAGTTCTGTGTTTTGCTGACGTCCCCTCGGGGACCGGATAAGCAGGAGTCTGGCTTTTTGGGGAGTGTCCCTATTTCGCCTGAGTGCGAAAGGATGCGAAAGACAAAGGTCTCCGAAATGCCCCAAATACGACTCTTGGTGATCCGACTCCCCCGCAGGCCTGCGGGGTCCCCGCTTTGACTCGGTGAAGCCGAACGGAAACGACGCGGTTTTTCGCTCCGTTGGGGGCTCCCAAGCGACCCAGGAATTTCTGTCCGCGGGACGCACAAGATCATGTTCCGGCTACCCGTGATGCAGGTTCGCCGGTCCTGGAAATGTTCTTGAAAGGTGAAAGGTAGAACGTGGAAAGTGGAAGGAAGGCCCCGCCCCGCGGGGCGGGTACCTTCCACCTCTTCACCGGGCACCTTCCACCTTTCGGAAACTCTTAACTCTTAACTCTCGGTGGCTGAACAATGGACGTACTACGTGTTGCTATTGTGGACCCCAGCGACGCAACCCGTGATCCTCTTCGGAATTTGCTCCTCGGCGTGGAGTCCGTTTGGTTGGAGGCGGAATGCTCGCGATACGAATTCTTTACGGACGTGGCCCGTCAGTCGAGTCCCGACCTGGTCGTCGTGTCACTCGACGCCGACCAAAATAAGGCCCTGCAGCTGATCCAACAGCTCACGGCCGAGTTTTCGGGTATGCCCATTTTGGCCGTCAGTGCCAATGCCGACGGCCAATCGATTTTGCAAGCCCTGCGTTGCGGGGCGAAAGAATTCCTCACGGCCCCGGTCGTGCTGGAAGAACTCCTCGAAGCTCTCAAACGAATCGGCGACACGGGAGGGCACGGAGGCCCTGGTGGGTCCGTAAACGGAACGTCCAATTCCTCTCTGGTCGTGTCGATCATTGGTGCTCGCGGTGGAGTCGGGTGCACGAGCCTCGGCGTCAACCTCGGCGCCAACATGGCCCAAGAGCCAAACTTCAACGTAGCCCTCGTCGACCTGGACTTGGCCCTCGGGGACGCCGATGTCGCCCTGGACCTCATCCCCGATTACACCCTCGCGGACGTCGCCCTGAACATCGATCGACTCGACATGACGTTCCTGCGGCGGTCCTTGTGCAAGCACTCCTCCGGCCTGTCGCTGCTGCCCCACCCGGTACAGATGGAGGAAATCTCGCTCATCCACGAAGACCACCTGCAGCGGATGATTGGCCTTTTGCGGGCCAGCTACAATGTGCTGCTGCTGGACCTGAGCAAGCGATTCACGCCGACCGATCTCACGGCCATGCGGATGTCCGACGCCATCTTGTTGGTGGCCCAGCTGGAACTGACGAGCCTTCGCAACGTCGTTCGCATGATGCACACATTTGGGCAGGACGAAGACCTCCGCGACAAATTCCGAATCGTCGTCAACCGAGTCGGATGCGAAGAAGCAGAAATCTCACTGAAGAAGGCCGAAGAGACTATCGGGCAGCCGATTTTCTGGCAAGTGCCGAACGACTCCAAGGCCCTGCTGGGGGCCAGGAACGAAGGCGTACCGCTCTTGCAACACGCACCCCGGAGTAAGGCCCAACAGAGCCTCCAAGGATTGGCCAACATGCTAGTGGGCAAGGACGGCCCGGAACAAGGCAAGTCAAAATCCAAGGGCCCCCGAAAGGCGGGGTGGTCCTTGTTTAGCTAAACAATGAGAAAAGAGACAAATCCCGCCCCGCAGGCCTTCGGGGCGGGAAAGAGCAAAAGGACGATGCTTCTTTCTGGCTCTGTCCCGCTTCGCGTGATCTGTCTCTGAACTCGGCACCAGAGAGGAAAGCACCAAATGTCTCGCTTGCAACGTGGTTTGGGAGGTTTGAGTTCCAACGGCTCTAAATCGGCATCCCGCGGGAGCGGAAGCATCTCGATGACATCCGGGGGTTCGAGTTCGAGCAAGAGCTTCGAGGACCTCAAACGAATTATTCACGGAAAACTGGTCGACAAGCTGGACCTGTCGCGCGTGAGTGACCTGGCCGGAGACACCCTCCGGCGAGAAATCCGGCTGGTCGTGGAGCGTCTTTGCGACACGGAAAACCCGCTGCTCAACCGTATGGAACGAGAGCGGTTGATCGACGAAGTGCTCGACGAGACGTTCGGGTTCGGACCGCTGGAGATGCTCTTGAAGGACCCAACGGTGTCCGACATCCTGGTCAACGGTCCATTCAACATTTACGTCGAACGTCGCGGGAAGATGGAAAAGACGGACGTGAAGTTCCGCGACAATGACCACTTGCTGCAGATCATCGACCGGATCGTCTCGAAGGTGGGACGTCGGGTCGATGAGACGTCTCCGATGGTCGACGCCCGCCTGCCGGATGGTTCTCGTGTGAATGCGATCATCCCGCCGTTGGCTCTGGATGGGCCGTCGATGTCGATACGTCGATTCGGTTCGAACCCGCTGAAGCTGGAAGACCTGCTCAACTTCAAGGCCTTCACGACGGAGATGGCGCTTGTGTTGGAGGCGTGCATCAAGGCCCGTCTGAACATCGTCATCTCCGGGGGTACTGGTTGCGGTATGACGACGTTGCTC
>CAYYUU010000632.1:0-5161 GCA_964474955.1 uncultured Alcaligenaceae bacterium
AGCGTGACCAGGTTGTTGCAACCATGGAAGCGACAGACGCGCGGAGCACTCAGAAGACAAATGGCTATCACACCGATCCAAAAGGTCGAGACGCATCTTCCGGGATTCGACCTCATCTCCCAGGGTGGACTTCCGGAAGGAAGCGCGACCCTCTTGGCCGGCACGCCCGGGAGTGGCAAGACCGTGTTCGGCGTCCACTTCCTGGCTGGTGGCATCCAAGAAGCCGACGTCGGCGGAGTGTTCGTGACGTTCGAAGATCAACCCGTGCGCTTGCGGCGGTACATGGGCACTTTTGGCTGGGACATCGAACAGTGGGAAGCGAATAAACGCTGGGCGTTCGTCGATGCATCGCTCCAACCGAGTGATCCTCCCGTGGCCGTGTCCGGGCCGTATGAATTCGGTGGGCTCGTGACGCGAATCGAGGCCGCCGTCCAGAAAGTCAACGCCAAGCGTGTGGTCCTCGATTCCATCTCGGCGGTCATCGCTCGGTTTCGCGAGCAGAGCACCGTCCGCCACGAACTCCACCGCGTCGCCGAAGCACTCCGGGCCATGCGCGTGACGTCGATCATCACGGCCGAGCGACTCATCGAAAGTAGCGACATGGCCCGCTTCGGATTCGAAGACTTCATCGCCGACAACGTCATCATCTTGCGAAACCGGCTCGAAGAAGAAAAACGACGACGGACGGCGGAGATACTCAAGTTCCGCGGGGCCGCCCATCAAAAAGGAGAGTTCCCGTTCAGCATCTCGTCGGAGGACGGGTTCATCCTCATCCCACTTTCGGAGATGCGTTTGACCCAACGATCGCTATCGGCTCGAATCACGTCGGGCGTGGAAGAACTCGATAGGCTTTGCGGCGGCGGCTTCTTCGAAGGGTCGATCATTCTCATCACGGGGGCGACGGGGTGCGGCAAAACGCTTGCGACCGCCGAATTCGCGAAAGGCGGGATCGCCGCCGACCACCGAACCGTCCTGTTTGGCTACGAGGAAAGCCAAGACCAACTCGTCCGCAACGCCACCGGTTGGGGCGTCGACTTTGAGAAGTTCATGGCCACGGAGAAATTGCGGGTTGTGTGCGGCTACCCCGAGTCGTTAAACTTGGAAGATCATCTTCTGCGCATTCGCAAACACATCGACGAGTACAACCCGCAGCGGCTGATCATCGACAGCCTTTCGGCCCTCGAACGGATTTCGACCCACAAGACGTTCCGGGAATTCGTGATTGCCCTGACGGGGCTCTTGAAGGAACGGCAGGTCACGTCCCTGTTGACCCTCACGACGCCAAACCTGATGGGCGGCAGCAGTGTGACGGAGGGACACATCTCGTCGATCGCCGACTCCATCATTTTGTTGCGGTATGTCGAGTTGCCGGGAGAAGTCCGCCGGGGTATCACTGTCTTAAAGATGCGCGGAAGTCAGCATGATAAAGAAATTCGCGAATTCACGATCGACTCGCAGGGAATGCACATCGGCAAAGCCTTCCGAAACATTACGGGGGTTTTGTCCGGAAACCCCGTCTATCGATCTTTCGAAGACCGCATCGACGATGTCCTGTGATCTGGATGGTTCGATCTGGCGTTTGAAGAAGATTGGTTTGGATTCGTAAGATAGGCTCGTAACGTCCCCAAGAACAGATGACCAAACCAGCGAACAACGAATAAATGATCGTCCGTATTTTGGAGTGCGAGCGGAACGGCGTCATAAACAAAGACGACAACAAAAACAAAGACAAAATACCAAAGCGTCAGCTCCGCTGACGCAATCCAAAACAAAACAAAAACAAACTACCAAAGACAGAACTCCCAAAGCGGCGTCGAGCCGCCGCACTCCAAAACAAAAACAAAATCCCAAAGCGAACGGCACACGGAGTGTGCTTTCTACGTTTGAAGAACGAAAAGAGGCTCGACGTGCCGCACGACGATGATTCTTCGTTCCCAAAATTCGACGAACTGGCCCGCCGATTGCGTATCTCCGAGGCTCGTTTCGACGCCGTTGTCTCTGGCAGCACGGACGGGTTTTTGTTCCTCGACCGAGAAGGTTGCATCGTCGGGAGCAACCCGGCCTCGGAGTTCCTGCTTGGCCGCGCGAAGGACGAACTCCAGGGAAAAATGTTCGGCATCCCGGTTGCCCGGGACCGGATCACGGAAGTCAACATTGTCGCCCGGGATCAGACCGTCCGCACGGTCGAGCTGCGTATTCGCGACGTTGATTGGCAAGACGAGGTGGCCTTCATCTTGACGATCCGAGACGTCACGCACCACAAACGGAACACCCACGAAGCCCGACAAGAAGTGCGACGACGCGACGAGTTCCTGGCCATGCTCTCGCATGAACTCCGAAACCCTTTCGGGGCCATCCAATATGCATTCTCGGCGCTCAGCAATGACCGCGCGACGCCGGAACTTCGTGCCCGAGCCTCCATCGTGGCCCGGAACCAACTGAGCCACGTCAAGCGATTGCTCGATGACCTTCTCGACGTGACGCGTATTTCTCAGGGAAAGATCCACCTCCAAAAAGAATCGGTCGATCTCGTGGCTCTTGTCCGCGATGCCCTTGGAGTCATGGACTCGACCATCACGGAGGGAAACTACCAGGTTCGGTTCGTGTATGGCTCCATTCACCACGCCATGTCCGTCGGAGATCCAACGCGTCTCCAACAAGTCGTCGTCAATCTTTTGGGCAACTCGCTGAAGTACAGTCCGCCCGGGAGCCAAATTCTTGTGAACCTCTCGTCCGACGAAGAGAGAGTGCTTCTGAAAGTGAAAGATCACGGGGTCGGCATTCCTCCGGAGTTGCTGCCGACGATCTTCCAACCGTTCGTCCAGGGACCGCAACACCTGGCCCGCTCGGAGGGAGGGCTCGGGATCGGACTTGCTCTGGCCAAGATGCTCGTGGAGTTACACGATGGGACAATCACGGCCCACAGCGAAGGCATGAACAAGGGGAGCGAGTTTGTCGTCGAATTGCCCCTGTCTCGACCGACCATCTCTGCCAACACGGCGTCTGCCCAGGCAGAGACCGACGGGAACAACAACCAGATCTTGGTGGTCGAAGACAACGGCGACGCCAGAACGTTGCTCAAGACGCTTTTGGAACTCGATGGATATAACGTGGCCGAAGCGGAGGACGGCCTCACAGGTCTGTCTCAACTCCTCGACATCCGTCCCCGCATTGCCATCGTCGATATCGGCCTTCCAGGACTTGACGGATATGAGATCGCCAAACGCACACGCGAAGTGGTCGGTCCCGACGAAGTTGTCCTTCTTGCCTTGACCGGATATGGACAAGCCGAAGATCGCGAGATGGCGTTCCGGTCGGGGTTTGATGCCCACCTGGTGAAACCGCTGGATTACCCAAAACTTGCGGCTCTGTTGGCGCAACACGTGACGTAAGAGTTGAGAGTCTTCGTACTTTTGGGGCCATTGGAAAGTTGTTTTTCGCTCCGGGAAAAGCAACTTTCCGGCGTGCGGCAGCTATCTTCTACTTTTGACCTTCTTGCACCGGTGTTTGTGGCTGTTGTTGGTTGACCAATCGAATCCCATACGGCGACGGATGTGGGTTTTGCCAGATGGCGGTTTCGGTGACGTGAACGGCAGTGCTTGTTCGGGGCGCGGTGGGGTCTTCTTGGTCTACCATGCCGTAAAACGGATTCGGAAGAGTTTCGCCTGCAAACGCCGGGGTGTTTCGGATCGATCCTCGCCGGAATGGACCAGCTCCCAAGACCCACAAGTCGTTTGCCGTGCTTCCCTTCTTGACGACGCCGGATTGCCAAAT
Source organism: uncultured Alcaligenaceae bacterium (assembly GCA_964474955.1). Taxonomy (GTDB): domain Bacteria; phylum Planctomycetota; class Planctomycetia; order Gemmatales; family Gemmataceae; genus CAYRFQ01. The sequence continues at coordinate 3,775 of CAYYUU010000632.1, forward strand.
GGAGCTTCCGGTTTTGCGGTTGTACGCGAAGACAGCGACCTTCGCAACGCCTCGCTGCTCGATCTTCTTGGCCAATGGAATTTCGGGGAGCAAGGATGGCATCCCTGGCATGATGGCCGGGAGTTGCATCTGGGGCACGCCGAACAACACGTCGTGTTGGTCCGTTCCGAGTCCGCCGCATCGAGCTTCGACAACGATGTCGGCGTCTTTCTTGTCTTCCATGAGCCTTACGCCGTGAGCCAACAAGTGTTGCCGCATGGTGCTGATGAGATAGCCTTTGTCCGCACAACTGCACAAGTGTTGCGCGTCAAAGTAGACATTTCTTCCCGCCAGGATTTGGAAATCCATGTCCGAAATGGCTTCGTCGATGGCGTTCGATACGAGGAGTTGTTCGGTCGCCGTGCGTGACGTATTCGTCGTCCTTGTGGTGCCACAACCAATGATCCACACACACAAACCGCAAAGAAATGTTGTCAGCCAACGTGTGGACCAAACCGAGCAGCGTGTCAAAAAGAACAGGGGCAGTTTCATGGCACATCCTTGGAAGCCCGAAATCACTTCTCACGGGAATCCGATACGTGGAACGGGATTATGAAATTGTGGGGCGGGTTGTTGCGAAAATTGAATTTTTTGTCAAGTCCGGTTGCGATATGGCCGAGAAGGGCAAATTCGGAAATCGTGACCTCGATCTCCTCTCCCTCCTCGCCCGTTTTTCCCTCTCCTGCTTGTTTATTCCGAAGTACTTATGGCAAATTCGTAAATTTCGGTGGCGGATTCGACAAGCTGGGTTATAATCTTATTCAGTTGTGAAACATCTCCTGGAGGGGATACCGCAACTCATTTTTCGACCCGATACAGCCATGTGTTGTTAACCACGATCCAAACAACACGACCCACCGAAACCCGCGATTTTGAGGAAAGGAGTCCTCGATGCCGACGAATCCTAACGACGTGCGCATTGGTATCTACGGAAACGATTCCCCACACACAACAGCAACGATCTGTCGTCACCCTGGCTTGTGGGCCCTCGGGTATGCTGGCTCCGTGAGCGCTTGCGAAGCCATTCCGATCGAGTTGCATGCCCCGACCGGGGACCACACCTGGGCCGACATCCTCGAAGAAATTGACGGCATCGTGTTGGCCGGGTTCACCAACCCCAAAGACCGACACCCCGCCCACGAAGAAGATCTGGTCAACTATTGCCGCGAGCGGGGCCTGCCGCTGTTGGCCATCGATCAAGGCATGCACATCTTGAACACAACGTTTGGCGGCACTCTCCACGAAGACCTGTACCGCGATCGACCCGAAGCACTGCAACACCGCGAACCTCCCGAAGACGACATCCGCCACGCGAGTAACGTCTACCCCGACACCCACCTCGCGAGCC
>CAYYUU010000633.1:0-5160 GCA_964474955.1 uncultured Alcaligenaceae bacterium
TTTACTCGGCTTCACGCAATGTTTGGTGGATCATTCCGACGGCCTTTTGGTTTCGGATCAGATCGACTTCCTTGGTTATATTTTGCGGCAGCTGGGCAGACACTTGACGGCGTACGACCTGGAAGTCTTTCACAATCGAGGGGCCAACTATCCCGACGCATTGTTTTTGGATGCCACGTTAGTCGAGTATGGTCGCTTGATCGAACGCCATCCGGAGTTTTTTTTCGACGAACCAAACGACCTCTCTCCGACAAAACAAGCAAAGCGTCTGCGCCGCCGAGCGCTCCGGCAGGGTTGGATTCATTGGCACAAGTATCAAGGTCTGCCAATTCCCGCGACGCCCACGTCTCCCGGAGAGAACACGCGAGTATTGCCAGTGCCCCACGTTCGCATTCCGGAAGAGGAACTCACACGCCCCACGGCTCGCACAAACCGGTTGTTCGAAGACAGAGATCTCGCGATCGGAACTCCGACACGGCAATTGCTTCTGGAATCGATGCGAGACCTGGCTCATCCCAGAGAATTGCGCGAACTCGGCACGGCTGTATTCATCGACCGACCATTCGGTCTCGCGAAAGCTCCTGGAGAACCGGACCAAACGGTCATGTTCTCCCACATTGCCTTCAGTCCCTGCATTGCACAGCAACGCATTGCCATGTTGACGGAACACGTTCCAAAGATCGCGGAAGGTACAAACTGCCCCGCTCTGCCCCCTAACACTCCGCCGACTCTCCAAGGGATTTCCGTTCAGGAATATGCCCAGGGCCCCGCCCGCGTAGTTTCCCTCGCCGATGCCTACCGCGCGTCCTCCGATTTCATGTTGATCTCCACGACGCAATCGTCGATCGCAGAATTTGCCGCCCAGTATCCCTACTTGCCCTTGCATGAACCGGAGGTCAAGAGGAAGTCGGCTGGTCGATGGCTCATTCTTCCGGAGCCAAAAACGATGTTTGGCGGTCCCTTGCAGTTCGTAGCCTACGGACCGGATTACCAGGAACGTTTCCGAGTCGAGGCCGATTTGTCCGCTGGATATGTCGCGCTCGGGGGAAGAGAATATCCGCGAAGTGGGTTGCGTGTTGTTTCGTAGTGGTCCTTGGTAATTGTTGGAATTAAGGTTCGTTGTCGCTTTGGTGACACGCGATCGGCGATATCTCCGAACGACCGAATTATAGCTAAACACAGCGCCACATAATTTTTCTGGGTTTATTGGATTTTCGTGTTCTATTTGGGGCGGTGGCACCGTTAATGACTATGTACTACTCCAAATAGTCTGCATATTGACTGATGACCTGCCCTGAATCATCCGGGTTGGCTTGCTCCACACCGGAATTGCAGCCAACCTGGTACCGGCTAGTCAAGCCTTCGATGGTTGGGATTTTTCGTTCTGGATTTCCGTGTAAGTCTTCTGGCAGGAAGGAGTTCGGGAAAGGTGCGCCAAACCTGATCTCTTCTGTGCGTAGAACATACCACGAGAGTGATAAACTCGAGTTTTTCCACCCCTTTTTCATATTCCTCTCATGCAATCAAGATTAGAATTCCGTATGATTTTGACCATGATCGATTTTAGATCGGGTGATTGTGATGATCCCATAGGGTCCGCGCTAAGCGTGAATCTCAGGTGAGACTCCCAGGTTGGATTTGGAATTAGGAGATTGCACGCCAACATAACTAATCGTAATCTCCAAAGCCTCGTGAGCCACCCCCTCCCCTCACGAGACGACTCGCGTTTCCTTACCTTAGACAACCCAGGAGGGGCGTCCAACCAGACCTCACGAGGGCGGGATCACTGACTCTCAGGGTTTCGCGTTGTCTTCCCCAAGCCCCGAAAATGCCTTCGGCAAACGTTTGCTCGGAGGCCACCCCAAAATCGTTATGGTTCTCCCCTGTTAAGTGGGGGAGGTCGATTTTTCAATAAATACTCAGTGGATTCGTACGTGTTTTCGCGTTTGCGAAAAGTCGGCGTGGTGGTTGCACCTTGGGTCAAACCTCGCCATGTTTTTCACTCGGACACCACCAAAGGAAGATGATCTTCCGACCGAAATGTTAGCTTCCCTAAAGTGCTCACGACAGCGTCCTTGAGTCTAACTGGCACGAAGCGGAATTTACGACTTTCTTTCTCTGTTATTTACGAAGGACTGGAGGTTTCAAATGTTGACGACTGGGCGCTTTTGTTAATATTTACCGCCCACTGTTATTTGGACTTCGTCAACGACTTTCCCCAGGCCCTTCGCTCCACTCGGCCCCACCCCTGTTCATGAGGTTACGGTGATGAGCTTCTTCGATTCTCGATGGTATCATTTGTTTTTTACATGCCTGAACTTACGAAAATCCGACCGGAAAAGTGACAACCCGCGACCTCTCTCAAAACTTCTGTTGGAGCACCTGGAGGATCGTCTAGCGCCTGCGACCTTTTATTGGGATGGGGGGGGCAGCGACGCAAACTGGAGCACTGCAGAAAATTGGCGAGATGATGCGGCCCCCACCGGTGCCGGAGACGACCTGGTCTTCCCATCGTCTGCGACCCAGAAGACCAACAACAACGATATTAACAATGGTTTCTTCCGTTCGATCCTGTTTTCCGGCAGTGATTACACTCTCGAGGGCAACGAGTTTACCTTGGGAACCAGTTCCGGGTCCACCGTGACACCTGGCTTCATTGAAGTTTCGGGGGGACAAGTCAACAACGTCATCGATGTCGGTGGCATTAACCTTGGCAATGCTGTCGGCCAGCGACAATTGTTCATCACGCGCGACGGGGGGAGTCTGGACGTGGCGAGCCCCCTAACGGGAACGAACGTCGGACTCACCAAGCAGGGAACTGGGACGCTCCACCTGAGCGAAGATAACAGTGGCTTCGGAGGCCTGATCACTCTGACTCAAGGGCGAACGGTCCTGCACGACCCTGACGCCCTGGGCGATTTCTCGACCAACCCCGCCGACGTCAACAAGATGACGGTCGTCGCCACCAACGCCGAACTCTGGATCGAGGACCTTGGAGGCAACACGATTCGCGAGAAGGTACAGGTCAGTGGAGTAGGCCGAACGAATAATGGTGTGATCGTCAACAACTCGGGCAACAACACTTGGGGCGGTCATATCGAGATGGATGCCAATTCGACGTTTGGCGTCGAGTCGGGATCGTCGTTGACCATTACAGGAATCATCTCCGACCGGGGAGTGTATGACTTCACCAAAGAGGGAGCGGGTGACCTCACCCTCCGCCCCTACGGTTCTGCCAACGGTAACACGTATCGCGGGATGACCAGGATCGACGAAGGGACGCTCGTGATTGGTCATCCGTTCGCGTTAGGTGCCGGAGGATCGAGTTCGAACGGGACGGTCGTCAACGGCACAGTCTTCCAGAAAGGCGCTCTGGAAATTGAGTTCCTGAACAACCCCAACCTAGTTATCGGGTCGCAGCAGCGAGTAACGGAACCGGGGCTTGGCTTCGTGGGATTCGTCATTCCGAACGAAATCCTGACCCTCAACTCCGATGGCCCGTCCGGATCGGGGACTCTCATCAACAGCGCCGGGAACAATGTTTGGGAAACCGACATCAACTTCTGGAGTTCGGTGAGTGTCCTCCAGGCGTCCACTCCTTCGATTTATCTCCAAGTCGCGACGGACACCACATTGACGCTCGATGGCACTTTGAAAGACGACACGGTCAACCCTCCTGCGGGGACTCCACCACAACCTCGCCGGTCTCAATCCTGGACCCTCATCAAGAATGGTGTGGGGAGGTTGATTCTGCCAAACGAAAACACGTTCGTGGCGCCTTTCGAGATCCGAGAGGGTTATGTGCGGATCTTGGATTCGAACGCTTTGGGTCCCGTTTCGGCAACGACCGGCGGCGTCCCTCCCATGAATGTCTCTTTGAATAAGGTAGTCTACGTTGGCGCCAGCCTTGAGTTGGCCGTCGATGACCGGCCGGACTCGAAGACGTCCACGGTCGATGGGGATGGCAACATCATTCCCAACTATAACCTTTTGCTCGGAGACGAAGGGTTCTTCGTTGCGGGTGGGACTGGGGTCGCTAATCTCGGAGCCATCCGAAACATCAGCGGCGTCAACGCCATTGGGGCCGGCCCCATGACGGGCCTTCGCATCAACGCGAGCACCACGATCTGGGTCGAGCCCGATCCTCTCAATGGCGGGCTGACTTACGATGATTACAGCCAGCTGACGATCAACGGGGTTCTCGAGGGAGGGGCAGGAAACGACCTCACCAAGCGCGGCCTTGGGGAACTCGTTCTGCCCAACGACAATTCCTATCAGGGCACCACGATCATCGCCCAGGGATGGATTACGGTCCAGGACGACGGCGCACTCGGCGCCGACATCATGGGAGTGACGCCGAGCCAGCAGCCCGGGACGGAGGTCTTGAACGGGGGGGCGCTCCACCTCAAACCTAAGGGGCCTAACGACAGCCTCAACCTGAGTGAGAATCTCACACTGGCGGGTTTCGGGAGCATCCACACCAACGGATTGTTGAGCGAGAAAGGTGCGGTCGTCAGCTTGGGCGGGGACAATGAGATTTCCGGCACGATCACCCTTGAACAAGACGTCGGCATAGGTGTTGAGCAAGTTTTTCCCTACACTCAGGGCGAACTCACGCTTTCAGGGACGATCACGGGCGAAGTCACCCAAGTCATCAACTTCGACATCAGTCCCAGCGGTGATGCCTCTGAAGACGCTCGGATCTTGGAGACGGGGGCTACCAGTGGCCGGGTCATCATCAGCTATGCCACTCATATCCGCGCAGACAAAATGGACGTGTATTATCCACCGCGTGGGCAACCCGGGAGCACCCGCATCGCGGGATTCCCTCTCGTCTCGACCGGTCTGAATACATTCCGCACGCTTGACTTTCGGTACGGCGACGGTGGGACCACCGGAGGGCCATCGAGCGACACCCGCATCGAGATCGTCATGAACGAGGGCGACGTCGGCACCGATAGCATCATCTGGGATTACACCGCAATGATCATCCCAGACGCGAATACCGAGACTGGTAGGATTACCAAGTTAGGCTCGAAGCGACTGAACATCACCAGGGGCGGCGATTACCCAGGTATTCTGGACGTTCGCGAAGGGGTCGTGCGGGCTGACAATGACCTCTCGTTTGGCCGCTCCAGTGGTGGTGTCATGGTCCGAGAT
>CAYYUU010000634.1:0-5154 GCA_964474955.1 uncultured Alcaligenaceae bacterium
GATTCCTGGCGATTACCGCGAACGGGCGTTAGAATGCACCCATTGGTTCCGATCCGTCAAAGTGGATGAGGTTTGCAATGAATAGGCTTTGGTATCTGTCGGTTGTATTGGTTGTCGCGATTACGGCTCCCGGGTGGGCTGGAGAAACAAAGGCGCGACGAAAGCCAAATATCATTTTCATCATGGCTGATGACTTGGGGTATGCCGAACTCGGTTGCTATGGTCAAAAGAAAATCCGCACTCCCAATCTCGACAAAATGGCCAAGGAAGGAATTCGCTTTACTCAACATTACGCCGGCAACGCCGTCTGTGCGCCGTCGCGGTGCGTGTTGATGACCGGCTTGCATTCTGGGCACGCCTACATCCGAAGCAATAAAGAAGTTCGGCCCGAAGGACAGGCTCCGATTCCGGATCATGTGGTGACGGTGGCCGAGATACTCAAGAGAGCCGGGTATGTCACTGGTTGTATCGGCAAGTGGGGACTCGGTCCGCCAAATTCAGAAGGTGATCCGCTCAACCAGGGTTTCGATGAGTTCTATGGTTATAACTGTCAAAGACATGCGCATAACTTCTATCCCCGTTATCTTTGGAAGAATCGAAAGAAGGTCACACTCAAGGGGAATAACCGAGGACTTACCGGAAAACACTACTCACATGATTTGTTAGAAAAGGAAGCGCTGAGTTTCATACGGCGTCACAAGAAGAAATCATTCTTCCTCTATGTGCCTTTCACGATTCCTCACCTCGCGTTACAAGTCCCCGAAGATTCTCTCAAAGAGTACAAGGGCAAGTGGGAAGACCCACCCTATAAAGGTGGCAAGGGTTATCTTCCACACCCACATCCCCGAGCTGCGTATGCCGCGATGGTCACGCGGATGGATCGAAGCGTAGGGCGCATCCTTGCGTTGTTGCAAGACTTGAATCTCGACGAAGACACGATCATTTTCTTCACAAGCGATAATGGCGCGACGTATCGCCGGCTCGGTGGTTCAGATTCGTATTTCTTCAATTCGAATGGGGTCCTCCGGGACTTCAAAGGAAGCCTGCACGAAGGCGGCATCCGTGTTCCGATGATCGTTCGTTGGAAGGGCAAAATCAAACCGGGCACCAAGACGGATTTGATCAGCGCGTTCTATGACGTGATGCCGACGTTGTGCGATATTGCCGGAGCGAAGATTCCTAAGAAGACCGACGGAATCACTTTCTTGCCTACATTACTTGGCAACGAGGCGAAACAGAAACGACATGAATATCTCTACTGGGAATTCTTTGGGTACGGTGGACAACAAGCCGTTCGCATGGGCAAGTGGAAGGCCATCCGCAAGAAACTCCGAAAAAACAAGTTGCGTATGTATCTGTATGATCTCGAAAAGGACATCAGTGAAAAAACAGACGTGGCCAAACAACATCCGAAGGTGGTCCAACGGATCGAGCGAATCATGCGTGAGAACCATACGCCCTCGAAATTATTCCCGATCCCTGCATTGGATAAACTGTCCAAACAATAACGTAATCTCAGAAGAAGAACGAAGGAGTTCTGCCCGTAACAGAACTCCTTCGTTGTGTTCGACGCGAAAATAAGCTACGCCTTCTGAGTTTTCGGCATTGCGTCTGAGAATTAATAGTCTCCGTAATCCGGAAAATCGACACTCTGGTGCACCCTGAGTTCCCACGGCTTTATGTCCGAAAAGACGTAATCTGGATCTGGATCAGCCATGCGGTGACGGACAAGATCGGAGTCCTCGAAGAAAAAAGTTTTCCCCGTCACATGGATCTTGGTGAGAAAAGCTGGACAGCAATCCCGCTGCGGGAGGATCGAGTCCCTGCCGCTACGGGAGATCAGACATGTTTACCTGAAAGACGAACACCAAGTCATCAAGTGCATCCGTGTTGAATGATTTGGGGACATCGGGGTTGCCTCCGAATCGAGTCGTGCCCACTTGAGTGTCCGGGTTTGTTTGTCCTCGACAAGAAGATAATTACTGTAAGCGCCACTGACAACGCCATCTGCGAAATTGCTCAGTCCATATTCGGCGAGTCGGACTCGTTCTTGATGTTCGGGCAGTAGACGATCAGGCATGCGTCACCTTCCATCTGAAAGTTAAACTGGATCAGCGAGGAGCACTCAATATGCGATTCGAACATGAATTGGGAGTCAAACCTTTAGCGAGTGACATCGAACTTGGTCGTGGCGCTGATGGTATAGTGATCGAAGTCGAAGGGCATCCCGAATTGGTGATCAAGGACATGAATCATCCGTTCCGATTGGGGCGAAATCGAATTCGGCTCGAACAACGAATCCTCGAAGCTGTATGGCAAGAAACCAAGGGAGCGGGGGCAACTCGTGTTTTCAATTTGGGGACGGACGAAAGCGAGCAATCTTGGCTCGTGCGAGAGCGAGCCTTTGACGTGTTTCCAAGAGGCAGCCAGGAAGATAGAGAACGATTGATCGACATAATCCTACGGATTTACCCGAATGCCGACATCAATCGTTTGATGCTTCTTGATCCGACGTTTGACAATGTTCGTTGGGGATATACTGAGGCGATGCCCGAACCGCGATGGATTCTCATTGATCCGTAACCAAAGTAGTAGGCACTCTCCGAGTGTCATTCGCTTTGTTTGGTACCGGCACACGGAGTGTGCCTACTACTTTTTCCAACAATCGACTTACTCGCTCGTGAGCACGACATACATTGCATCGCTTGGTAGTTGAACTGTGCATTTGTTTTGTTTCCGCACGATGCGAATTTCTCCACCATCTCGCCCAGACATGATTACCTTGTGGGCCTTGTTTAGAAACTTGTTGTTGATCGTCACAGTCGCTTTAGTGTTTCTGATTTGCCATGGTGGTCGCCCTGTGTTGACGATCTGTTGGCCCTTGATCTTCGTCCCTTTGAAATCGATCACAACCGGCTTGGTCTTCCAACCCTTGAGCCGTGCCGTCGTGCCTACTTGGACAAAAATTCGACGAGACATGCTCAACGGTTTCTTATCGAGCGAGACTACGCTGATGGCGGCGTAGTCGTTTTTTGATTGAATCGTGGTGTCCGCAAGTTGGAACTTCCCGCCTGCATCCTTGAGGAACCCTGTCACGCCCTGTGCTTGCGGAGCATTCATCGTGCACAGACCAATTTTATAATTCAATTTGAGTTGCCCCGTGTTACTGCGAATGGTGCCTTGCTTGGGATCAAGATACTTCCCAAAATCGGAGACCTTTGTGGAAGATTTCTTGCCAAACTTCATGTGGACAGGGCCGACCAGAAACGCCGCTCGACTGATTCGCCCATCCTTGCGACGAACCTTCCCACATTCCTCAAGTTCGTGGCTGACTCCATAAATTTCGAAGTCATCGATGGCCGGGGGTTCACGACGCCACAAAGCATCCATGCCGCGAGTTTCCGTGACGACTGTGTCGCCTTCCTTAAGATAGCCATTGCGATAAACGAGCGACGCAGCCGGGAACATACCCATGAGCATGGGCGTGGAACAACTCCATTTATCAAGCGCGTAGGAATCGCCGACTTTCCAAAATAACCGTCGTGGATCGGTCAACCATTCGACTTCGTTGGCTGAAAACCAGTAAACCGCATCGACTCCACCGAGCGATTGATAAGCCGAAATTAGGAACGGCCCTTCGGCTTGATAGAGATTTGGGTGCTTCCAACTCGTTTCAGTCACTATGAATGGGTGACCAACATGTGACTTAAAGTTCGTCGTGAGTTGCAATGGTTTCTTGAGACACGACACATTCACTGACTTATGACCGGGATCGATGCGATAACCGTTATTCTTACCGATATGATGATAATCAGGACCGAAGTATTCGTTCTCGGCATCTATGTCGAGTGCTCCATAAGTCCAACGCTCGATTTCTTTGAGGTGCATGTCGTTGGCCGTGCGCCAATTCGTGGCGTTGAGCAACTGGCGACAACCAAGTTCTTTTCGCAGATACTTCCCCATATGCGCATAGAAATCACGTTGGAACTCCGCCAGGAACTGAGTTTGGTCGCGCATTCGTTTTGCCGTCGGACCTTTCCAATCTTGTGTCATGTGCCACGTCGAATATAACGCGATCAATCCGTTCTTCAGGTCATCGCCTTTTTCGCGTTTACCATTCCAAGTTGCGAGGGCCTTTTTCAGCGAACCGTATTTCTTGGTCAGCCACCCGCCAAATGCACGAGCGAGTCGTTTCTGTTGGGGTTCGGGGAGCCTTTGGGCGGTCCAGAAAAAGAGACTGTCTTCGTTGTGAATCTGCAAGATGGCAACAGTCGGATCATCCTTGATCGCGAGACCAGTATGCGGATTCTTCGTTGTGTACAGAGCTCGGGTCCATGCGCAATATCCTTCTTGCATCCTTGGATCGATAAACAGCGCACCCCACGGCCGCTTGCCCGTGTAGCCATCGAGCTTCCAACTTTTAGGCGTTTCGTGATGTCCGTAATACGGTGAGATTGTGACGTAGATACCGTTTGCTTTCGCAGCTTTGATGAACCGAAAAATGCCCTCGATTTCGTCCTTGTTGACGTCGGTGATGGCTGCTCCTTCGTGCTGAGCCGCAACCGTTGCGTGGAGGCGGACCATGTTCACGCCCATCCGTGCCAGAAACCGGCAATGCCGGTCGATCCGATCTTGCCAAAGCTTCTCGATTTCGTCTTTGGGTTTGGGGTTTCCTCTATTGCCTCTTGGCTTGCGGTAAATGTCGCTGCCGATGGCCCAAAACCGAATCGGTTGGCCATCGCCACGAACAAATGAATTGCCGTCCTTCGAGAGACGGATGAAACCCGATTCCCCCGATTGTTTCTCGTTCAAGCTGCGGAGGTCGAGCAACCGCTTGCCGCGAGTGTTTTTTTCCTGCTGCGGGCGAAATGACCAGGTACCTTCGTCGGCTCCAATTGTTTCGATTAGTGACAATGCCAGCCCTATTATCAAAGAAAGAGCGGTAATAATATATTTCATAGGATGTGCTTGCCTCTCTTGGGGGATCGAACTTCGTTGTTTGGCACAACTTGTGCTCTCTTGAACTGAGTGAGGTTTCAATCTCTCAACCTTGGTCAATCAGGCTCAAAGGTCGTCCGGGGCATTGCCCACAAACGAATATGTAGTACACATGATGGCCAAAATCGAAAAACGGTGGGCGGAGAATTGCTTCTG